>NZ_JBFRSD010000029.1:0-626 GCF_041473395.1 Vibrio sp. 10N.222.55.C6 | reverse complement strand
CTATTTCTTCTTCGATATAGAGCTTATACATCAAAAGTATAAGCCGAAATGTGCTTACGAATTGTTTTGGGAACGTTTGCAAATAATCCAAAACAATTAACGTGAGAACATCAGAATGAAACGACACATTTTAGCGGTTGCTGTAACAATGGGGCTAATGACTACATCGGTATTAGCAAGTGAAGACGTTGCAGCATTAGAGCAACGTATTAATGAATTAGAACAAAGGGTTGCACAAACAGAGCAGGTCTCTACCGAGGCCAATGAAAAGGCTTCTTCGTTTGAGTTTCACGGCTATGCTCGCTCTGGGTTATTGATCAACGACGACCTAAACGGCGCGACAGGTACTGGTCCTTACATGACAGCGGCGGGTGCCATTGGAGCTCCAATTGGACGTCTTGGTGTTGAAGATGATCATTACGTTGAAGCGAACTTGATTCATAAGCGATTTGCAGACGATGGCTCTAGTGCTTTGTTTCGCATCATGTTGGCCGACAGTACTGAGACAAATAACGAGTGGACTGCCAGCGAAAGCCAGTTGAATGTGCGACAAGTGTATTCAGAACTGAACCGTCTGAGCATGTTCTCTGAATCTGAAGCGTTTTCTGAAGCAACGTTTTGGGCGG
>NZ_JBFRSD010000028.1:0-292593 GCF_041473395.1 Vibrio sp. 10N.222.55.C6 | reverse complement strand
TTAAATTGTTAAAGAGCTTTACTTGTTGAGCCTTCCTTTTAGTAAGGAGCCTCTCGAAGTGGACGGCCATTCTAGCGGATTAGATTCCAGTGTCAAACACTTTTTCCAGCTAATTTTTCAAAGCATCTTAAATGCTTATCACCGTCTTGTTACTCAGTTCAAACCGCTTGGTTATCCTTGGCAACGGAGGCGCATTATAGAGAGAATAATCCTTTGTACAAGGCTAAAAACGAAAAAAAACCGCCACCGGCGACCGTTCGAACACTATTCACACAAAGCGTTTAAAATAGGTACGATTAAGCCTTAATTTCGGCCAATCGTACCTACCGTTCTTACTTCAACTATTGGTGAGCAATAATGCGGTCGTTGTTTACTAATAGCTGCACTTTCTTATCTGGATTAATTTTTCCTGCCAGTATCGCTTTCGCTAACGGGTTCTCGACACTTTGTTGAATCGCTCTTTTCAAAGGTCGTGCACCATATACTGGATCAAAACCAACTTGAGAAATTAACTTGAGTGCTTTATCCGAAACTTCAAGCTCATAACCATTGTCTTCCATTCTCTTCTTAAGGTGCTCAAGCTGAATAGCGGCTATCGACTGAATGTGCTCTTGACCCAATGGATGGAACACCACGCTTTCATCAACTCGGTTCAAAAACTCAGGACGGAAATGTTTACCTACCACTTCCATCACTTCATTCTTTATTCCTTGGTAGTCGAGCGTATTGAAGTTCTCTTGAATTCTCGAAGAGCCAAGGTTGGATGTCATGATCACTACCGTGTTTCTAAAATCGACTGTACGACCTTGTCCATCAGTTAAGCGTCCATCATCAAGCACCTGCAATAAGATATTGAAAACATCAGGATGCGCTTTCTCTACTTCATCTAGCAAAATCACTGAATAAGGCTTGCGACGCACTGCTTCTGTTAAGTAACCACCTTCTTCATATCCAACGTAACCCGGAGGAGCACCAACCAAACGAGCAACAGAGTGTTTCTCCATAAACTCAGACATGTCGATACGCACCATTGCATCGTCACTATCAAACATGAAGTTCGCGAGTGTTTTACACAACTCCGTTTTACCAACGCCAGTTGGACCAAGGAATAAGAAAGATCCAATCGGCTTGTTTGGATCAGATAAACCTGCACGGCTACGACGAATCGCATTCGATACCACTTCGACTGCTTCCGCTTGGCCAATAACTCGCTTATGTAGAACACCTTCCATTTTAAGAAGCTTCTCTTTCTCGGCTTCTAGCATTTTAGAAACAGGTATGCCTGTTTGCTTCGATAGCACGTCTGCAATTTCTGCATCAGTGACCTTATTACGCAGCAGCGTCATTTCTTGCATTTCAGCTTGAGTCGCAAGATCTAACTGCTTCTCTAATTCTGGGATTCGACCGTATTGCAATTCAGACATTCGGTTAAGATCACCAGCACGTCTCGCAAAATCCATATCCATACGAGCTTGTTCTAGCTCTGACTTGATGTGTTGCGTGCCAGAAAGCGCGGCTTTCTCTGCATTCCACACTTCTTCAAGCTCTGCGAAATCTCGTTCTTTGTCAGAAAGCTCTTCTTGTAATGTTCGAAGGCGTTTTTCACTGGCTTCATCATTTTCATTGGTAAGAGCTTGCTGCTCGATCTTCAATTGAATGATTTTACGCTCGAGCTTATCTAGCGACTCAGGTTTTGAGTCGATCTGCATACGGATACTCGAAGCCGCTTCATCAATCAGATCAATCGCTTTATCCGGCAGTTGACGATCAGAAACGTATCGATGAGATAGTGTTGCTGCAGCCACGATTGCTGGGTCGGTAATTTCTACATGATGATGAAGTTCATAGCGCTCTTTCAAACCACGAAGAATCGCCACCGTGTCTTCAACCGTTGGTTCATCGACAAGCACTTTTTGGAAGCGGCGCTCTAACGCTGGATCTTTCTCTATGTATTGACGGTATTCATCAAGAGTCGTTGCGCCAACACAGTGGAGTTCACCACGAGCCAACGCTGGTTTTAGCATGTTACCGGCATCCATAGAGCCTTCACCTTTACCAGCGCCGACCATAGTATGAATTTCATCGATGAAGAGAATGATATTGCCCTCTTCTTTAGACAATTCATTGAGGACTGACTTCAAACGCTCTTCAAACTCACCACGATATTTAGCGCCAGCTACCAAAGCACCCATGTCTAATGAAAGTACGCGTCGGCCTCTTAAACCTTCTGGCACTTCATTGTTAATAATGCGCTGAGCCAAACCTTCAACGATAGCTGTCTTACCAACACCAGGTTCACCGATAATGACTGGGTTGTTCTTAGTACGACGCTGAAGTACTTGGATAGTACGGCGGATTTCGTCATCTCGGCCAATTACCGGATCCAGCTTGCCTTGCTCCGCTCTTTCAGTCAGATCGATGGTGAACTTCTCTAACGCTTGGCGTCGGTCTTCGGCATTTGGGTCATCAACTTTTTGACCGCCACGAACCTGCTCGATAGCTTGAGATAATTTTTGCTCAGTAAGGCCTAGCTCTTTAAGCAGGTTACCTAAAGGGCCTTTATCTTCAATTGCGGCAAGTAGGAAGACTTCCGAAGAAATGTATGTGTCTTGACGCTTTTGTGCGACCTTGTCACATAGGTTGAACAAAGTACCCATTGCATTCGACAGTTGAACATCACCACCGATACCACTTACTTTCGGTACACGGTCTAATATTTCGCTTAGCTTTGAACGCAATTGAACCACATCAATATTCAGCATGGTGAGCAATGGACGAATTGCACTACCATCTTGATTAAGCAAAGACACCATTAGGTGCACAGGCTCTATATATTGGTGATCACGACCTAATGCGAGCGACTGAGCATCAGATATCGCAATTTGGAATTTACTAGTGAATCGATCGAGACGCATGCCAACCTTCCTACTCTTAGATATGTTTATCTTATGGTTAGAAGATGGATACGGTAACGCGGATTTTCAAGGGATAAGAATGAAGAATAGAGCTGTTATAAAAATATAAATGAGCTGGATGACTGGTTGCACTAGTTAAAGGTTACTCTAGCCAAATAAAAGTAGCTTGGCGTCCAGTAATACCATCACGACGATAAGAATAGAACGCATCGGCATCAGCGAAGGTACATAGATTAGAGTCTGTCACAGAAGTTACACCAACTTTGTTCAGTCGTTGCGTTGCAAGCTGAGACATATTCGCTAGCCATTTGCCTGGTTCAGCTTTGGCTTCAAATGCGAGCTTAGCTTGAGAGTCAAAACTAACGAAAGCTTCCAACACATCATCGCCTACTTCAAAAGCTTGTTTGCCTATTGCAGGACCAAGCCAAGCAATGATCTTATTCTCTGAACCTAAGTTTGAAAACTTTGCGACGGCATTTTCAAGAATACCACCAGCAAGACCACGCCAACCAGCATGAACTGCAGCAACTTGAGTGCCTTTGGTATCAGTAAGGATTACAGGTAAGCAATCGGCTGTCATCGCAGAACAAACAACATCTTTAGCTGTGGTAAATGCACCGTCAGCATCAAGAATATCTGCCGTAGGGTGTAAAACCGTAACGACATCTGTTGAGTGAGTTTGATGTAGCCATACCGGAGCGGCAGGCATATTAGCGTGTTGCTTGAGCCAGGCTCTGTTGTTTTCAACAAGCGAAGTATCATCCCCAACATGCGTACCTAGGTTTAATCCTTGATACGCACCAGTAGAAAAACCATCAAAACGTGTCGAAGCAAATGCTTTCACGTTTTTTGGTGCATTCCAGTTAGGGATGATCATCGACATGATTAAATGTCGTCTTCCAAGTTTTCGCGCGCATCAACACGTAACGCTTCAGCCATCACAACCATGTCATTTGGCACAGGAGCGTGGAACTCAACTTCTTCACCTGTAATTGGGTGAACAAATTTAAGCATAACAGCGTGTAGCGCTTGGCGATCAAAAGAACGAATCATGGTCGTTAGTTCTTCAGATGCACCTTTTGGAATACGAGCACGGCCACCGTATGCAACGTCACCTAGCAGCGGGTGCTGAAGGTATGACATGTGAACACGGATTTGGTGAGTACGACCCGTTTCTAGGCGTAGACGAATACGAGTATGCTCGCGGAAGTGCTCAGCAACACGGTAGTGAGTTACCGCTGGTTTCCCTAATTCATTTACGTCCATTAGAGTACGCTTAGTTGCGTGACGGCTAATGCCTTTTTCTACCACACCACCAGCGGTCATTTTGCCAATTGCAATTGCTTCATACTCACGAGTAATACGACGCTTAGCAAGCGCACGCACAAGACGAGTTTGAGCTGGAACCGTTTTAGCCACAACCATAAGGCCTGTTGTGTCTTTATCAAGACGGTGCACAATACCTGCACGAGGCACTTCTGCAATCTGTGGGTAATGGAAAAGCAATGCGTTTAGTATGGTTCCATCCGGTGTGCCTGCGCCTGGGTGTACAACCAGATCGCGAGGCTTATTGATAACCAATAAGTCATCATCTTCGTAGACAATGTTTAGAGGAATATCTTGTGCTTCCCAGCGCTCTTCATCTGCAAGTTCAGCTTGCAAGATGATCTCTTCACCGCCCAAAACCTTAACGCGCGGCTTTGTAATAACTTCGCCATCCACTTGGATTTTGCCGTCAAGAAGCCACTCTTTAATGCGAGAGCGAGAAAAATCGGTAAATAGTTCAGCGACAGCTTGGTCTAAACGTTGACCTAACTGGCTGCTTTTTACTGTGTCTGTTAATGTGATCTGCTGAGCCATATCGAACTTTTTTAAAAACCGTGAGACTAATACCCATTAGTATGGATAAAATAGAATAATTGCATCATTGTATCTGTTACTGGTTAGAAAGTAACGGAAGCTTACGAAATATTTAATTCAAGGAATCGACGCCTGACATGAAACACCTTACTTTATCGGGTCTATTAGCCGTATCACTCTTGGTTGGTTGTTCAAGTAGTGAAGAGATAGTGCCAGATGTACCACCATCGGTTCTCTACTCTGACGCTCAAGAATCACTGCAGAGCGGTAGCTGGCTTTCAGCAATAGAAAAGCTAGAAGCCCTAGACTCACGTTACCCATTCGGCGCCTATTCTGAGCAAGTACAGCTCGATCTGATTTACGCTTACTACAAAAATGATGACTTGGCACTTGGCCTCGCTACCATTTCACGTTTCCTACGTTTGAACCCAACGCATGAGAAACAAGACTGGGTTCTTTACATGCGCGGCTTAACGCACATGGCGCAAGACCGAAACTTCATGCACGATATTTTTAATATCGACCGTAGTGACCGAGATCCTGAACCAGTGAAACTTGCGTTTGCTGACTTCAAGCGACTACTCGAACGTTTCCCTAGTAGCCCTTATGCTGAAGATGCACAAAAACGCATGTTCGCACTTAAGAACCGCCTAGCAGAGTATGACTTAGCAACCGCTGATTTCTACCTACGCCGCGAAGCTTGGATTGCTGCGATCAACAGAACGCAAGAGCTGCAAAAAACTTACCCAGACACCATTGCTGCGCGTAAGTCTTTAGATATCCAGCTAAAAGCTTATCAACAACTCGGCCTAGATGACGCTGTGTTAAGAACAGAAAAGTTGATTGAGTTAAACCCACTACCTTAATCAAACCTCTTACATCTCAATCCTAAAAGCGCGCTAATTTACTAGCGCGCTTTTTTTCATCTACATATCGCAAACTTGATGGATCGCATAATACACGGTATCTTCAAAAGATAACTTTTAACAAAACATCAACATGGAGTGTGGATGTGAGTAGGTTGTTATTATTTATCTGGATATCGCTATTTAGCCACTTATCCTACGCATTAGAACTGTCTCCATTAAGCAATAAGCCTTACATGGGTGACTTGGATGTGCTCAAAACCAAAGGAACGGTTAGAGTGCTAGTGTCTGCCGATCTTGGTTTCTATTACATCGAGGATGGCAAGCCAAAAGGCATCGTGGCAGAAATGCTCTACCACTTTGAGAAAAGCCTTCGTAAGAAACATCCCTATCTCAATGTTCAAATCATCCCCGTGCAACGAGATGATCTACTTCCCTCTTTAGAGTCTGGCTATGGTGATGTCGCTGTCGCTAACCTAACGATCACCGATAAACGATTACGAACCATCGATTTTTCGGATCCGATGATTAAAGATGGTAAAGAACTCATTATCACAGGGAAAAAGGCCGAACCTATCACCGAAATCAAGCAATTGAGTGGCAAAGAGGTGTGGATACGAGCAAGCTCGAGTTACTTCGAGAGTGTACAAAGAGTTAATAAGGAGCTTAACGAGCTAGGTTTACCACCACTGCATGTCCACTTTATCGAGGAGTCATTACAAGACTACGAGCTGATAGAACTGGTTAACCAAGGTTATATACAAGGCACAATTCTGGATAACCATAAAGCCAAGCTCTGGATCGATGTAATGGAAAACATTCAAGTCCATAACGACTTACCTTTACGAGAAAATGGTCGTATTGCTTGGGCTTTAAGAAAAGACAGCCCTCAACTGAAGAAAGAGATAAACAAATACGTCAAGACCGCACGAACAGGCACCCTGCTTGGGAATGTCATCTACCAGAAATACATCGACAATACTCGCTGGTTAGGCCGAGCACTCAACCCCAATAAAGTAGACCGAGTAGCTAAACTCTCAGATGTCTTTGAAAAGTATTCGAGCAAGTATGAATTTGATCCTTTAATGATGTCAGCTCAAGGTTTCCAAGAATCAGGACTGGATCAGAGCCGGATTTCTCATCGCGGGGCTATTGGTGTGATGCAGGTATTACCGAGTACCGCCAAAGATAAAAACGTCAACATCAAGAACATCCATAAGGTGGATAACAACATCCATGCGGGTGTGAAGTATATGCGCTTTATCAAAGACCGATATTTTGACGACCCGGCAATATCACCCGACAATCAAATCTACTTTACCTTGGCTTCTTACAACGCTGGTCCTGCTAAGATCAGAAAGATGAGGAGCATTGCCAAGCAGAAAGGTTACAACCCAAACATCTGGTTTAAAAACGTAGAAATCATCACTCGCAAATACGTGAGTAAAGAACCCGTAACCTATGTTGCCAACATCAATCGTTACTTCGTAATCTATAAACAATTACAAGCTATCAATGCTATCCGAGAGGACGGCACAGCGAGATTACTGAACACTAACGACTAGGATCGCCTCCATCCCAGAGCTGGGGAGCCAAAGGTATTAGGTAAAGCTAAAAAACACAAAAGCCGCATAAGAATACTTATGCGGCTTTTGTTTATCTAATTCTGAAGAAGCTTATGTAGCGACCTATATTACAAGACCTATATCACAAAACACTATTGAGTAAATTTCAATCAAGCACTTTCCATAGGCTGTAGGACGCCCCTAAAAACTGATTTAATTTTTAGCGAAGCCTTGCCTCCAAGTTATCGTTTTTCATAAGGATAACAAGCATTTTTCGCCAAAAAGATACTAAGACTTGCGTAAGATCACATTTGATTTTAATGCTTATCCCACCCAACCAAAACAAGATCTAGATCACATTCTTTATTCCTAAAAGTCGTAATCTGAAGTTAACCCATGAGGGATACAACAGAGGAAAACTTCTATGAAAATGAACATCACTGGTAAAAACATCGACATTACCTCTGCAATCCGTGATCACATAGAAAGCAAATTTAAAAAGCTAGATAAATGGCAAGTAGACATCATTGGCTGCCAAGCGAGCTTTAGCGAAGAACCAAACAAGAAGAAGAAATTTGAAGCGGTATTAACCGTACCAAAAGGCCAACTTGTTGCTTCATCAATCCATGACGACCTCTACGTAGCGATCAACGAAGTAGAACAAAAACTAGAGCGTCAACTCAACAAGCTACGCCATAAACCAGAAGCGCGCCGCGCTGAAAAGCCTGAAATCGAAGAGCTAGAAGCTGAAGTAGAATAAGGAAAGAGAACAGATTAAAAAATAGCGCCTCAGGGCGCTATTTTTTTGCTTGACGCTCGTAGCTCGCTTGCTTATTGTGTTTAAACATTCATAAAACAATCACTTTTTATGCACACTCAATCTTTGTTTATTTTTGACTTCTTTTTTCTTCCGTAAATCGGAGGCTAAGTCGTTTTAGAAAAACAAGTCAAAAACGAACAAGAAGCCTCCCACACTAGGGAGGCTTTTTTATAAGGACACATTTATGACTGACCGCTCAATTTCACTGGATGATATCCGCCTTCGTCTTAATGATTTAGACGACGAACTCCTGAAGTTACTTTCAGAGCGTCGCAAGCTAAGTATCGAAGTCGCTAAAAGCAAAGTAGAGACATCAAAACCAGTTCGTGATGCAGTACGAGAACAACAACTATTAGTTAAGCTGATCAACAACGGCAAAGATAAATACGAACTTGATGCGCAGTACATTACCAAGCTGTTTCACACCATCATCGAAGATTCCGTTTTACTACAACAGTCATACTTACAAAACCTAGCGAACCCGCAAAGCCGTAAACCATTGGCTCGCGTTGCATTCTTAGGTTCTAAGGGATCGTATTCTCACCTTGCGAGCCGCGAATACTTCAGCCGCAAGAATATGGAATTGATTGAGCTGAACTGTAATCACTTCAAAGAAGTCGCATCAACAGTAGAGTCTGGCCATGCCGACTACGGTGTCCTGCCGATTGAGAACACCAGTTCAGGGTCAATTAACGAGGTCTACGACCTGTTACAGCATACGACTCTATACATTGTTGGCGAACTTTCTCAACCGATTGAGCACTGCCTTGTTGCTAAAAGTGATATCCGTTTAGAAGACATCAAAACACTCTACTCGCACCCACAACCTCATCAACAATGCAGTGAGTTCTTGAGCCGCCTTAAGGGTGTCAACCTTGAGTCTTGCGCAAGCACCGCTGATGCAATGAAAAAAGTTAAAGAATTGGGTGGTAATGACGTAGCTGCTATTGGTAATGCATCGAGCGGTAAGCTTTATGGACTACAGCCAATCCAGAGCAATATTGCAAACCAAACAGAGAACCACACTCGTTTCATCGTTGTGGCGCGTAAGCCTGTTGAAGTATCGACTCAAATACCAGCGAAAACAACGCTCATCATGTCGACATCTCAAGAGGCGGGTTCTTTGGTAGAAACACTACTGATCCTGCAACGCTTAGGCATCAACATGACTAAGCTAGAATCTCGTCCTATCATGGGTAACCCTTGGGAAGAGATGTTCTATGTCGATTTAGAGGCGCATCTGGATTCAGATAATATGCAACAAGCGATAACGGAACTAACAGCCATTACTCGCCACCTTAAGGTGTTGGGTTGCTACCCAAGTGAGAACATCAAAGCGACTCAAGTTAAGTTGTCATAGCTGAAAGTGAGTATCAGCTTTTAGCTAACATAAGTATTTGGCCTACAGCAGGCCAAATACTTAAATCACCCTCTAGTCGAGTACTATTCTCGCTAAGAAAACTCACCCTAGCATGCCTGAAACACAATTCACTTGTTTCGCACATTCGGCACGCTTACTCTCTCCACTACTTGAGCCTTTCTAACAAAAACTCATTAGTGGCTTTTTTTATCAATAAAGACAAAACCTTACCCCCTTCACAGGAAATCATCGAACTACGTATAATTAATAGCGAGTAAGCATTAAGTAACATAAACTTATGCGCTTAATTTATAAATAGTGTTGTCATTAACTATGAAGCTAAGTACTAAAATCTTACTACTAATAGCCCCTGTGATACTGATCAGTACCGCGGCTTCTAGCTATATTATTTATTCGACGCAAAAAAGCAGTTTCATCAAACGCGAAGACAACGCACTTCAACTGAACATGGAAAAACTAGCCGGATACTTTCGCCAATCTCGTTCGTTCCTCAATAGCTACTCTTACACCTTGACCCAGAGTGATATGGTGAAGCGTTATTTTCTCACTGATCAAAATCTATCTCGCGATCTTGAACTGGTCAGTAATCTTCGAGAAGCCATTCATTTCCTGCAAGATGACGATGAAAGCTATACAGGTTTAGCGCTTCTTAATGGTGATCGAAAACTGCGTTATTACGCGGATAATAGCAATGACTCACGCACTCAGATTGACAGTAAGATATTGGAGTATGTTGACCTGCACTATCAAGACACCTTAGCAACATCGAGTACCAACTATATTCAAAACTCCCAAGGCGAAGGGATGTTGGTTCACTATGACAAGGTAGATAGAAAAGCGATTTTCCCAACCGTTAACAATCAACCCGACGATGTGTTCTTTGTTGTTGTCTCTGTCTCTCTCGACAAATTTAATGCGCTGAGAAAACAGATAGAGTTCGACTACCAAACCAGCTTGTTCTTCACATCCATAGCGGTTTCTTTGGAAAATGATGTTACTCACTCAGTCAAGCTTGCACCAGAACTGTACGCCACGGTCGATCCGGCGCAATTCCTGTTGGAAAACAAGCTCGATTCAATTTGGAACAAGCTGAGTTTGTCGTTTGCACTGTCTGCGTTTGTAACTGTCGCTCTGCTACTCATGCTTCTGTCTCGCACTGTGATTACTCCAATAACACGGCTCGATCGACAGCTACAGCAAGTCGAAAAAAAACAACGTAAGAACATTGAACGCTTAGGCACTCGTGATGAACTTGGCCGCTTATCACAGCGTTTTTATGACATGTACCAAGAGCTAGACAACACCTACCAGCAAACCAAGCTCTTGGCCGAAAATGATCAGTTAACCCAAATAGCCAATAGGCATCAGTTTCAAACCTTCGTTCAGCAATCGTTGCCAAAACCGAGTTCGAATACCGAAACCTGGGTTCTCTATTTTGACTTGGACAACTTCAAGTTTGTGAACGACAAATACGGGCATCAAATCGGCGACTCGATTCTGGTTTCTTTTGCTCAGCGTATTTCAGATATTTGTCGTCATTATAAAGAGGAATTCGACGCTCATTGTATGCCAGCCCGACTTTCTGGAGACGAGTTCGTTGTCTACATTAACGCTCCTAGTCACCGAGGAAATGTCGCGCATCGATTCTCGAACGATTTGCTCACTCCACTGCAAAAAGGCTTTGTCACCGAATCAGGCAGCTTTCCGATCACGGTCAGTATTGGTATTGCGACCTACCCTAATGATGGCAACTCAATCGAGAAGCTTCTGTCCAACGCGGATACCGCGATGTACCAAGCCAAGCGTGCCGGTAAAAACCAATTTGCTGACTATTCACGGGATTTAGACAAAGCCATTCAGCGCCAAGCAGATATTGAACGTGCGCTTAGAGGTAAGAATTTTGATGATGAATTCAGGCTCGTTTACATGCCCTACATGGATTCCACCGGGACTGATGTTATTGGCGTTGAGGTGTTATTGCGTTGGAATTCAAAGCAACTTGGTTTGGTTCCACCAGATGAGTTCATTCCAATAGCCGAACAAACCGGGCTGTTTGAACATGTTGACCGCTGGGTAATACAGAATGCGTTTGCTTCATTCCATCGACTTCAGGCTCAATTTGATCACTCAATTCAATTGTCGATCAACCTATCTTCTGCTGGCATTGAAACCACTCATCTTGCGGGTTTCATTAAAGAACACGCGGAGTTAAATCGAATTCCACCAAGCCTAATCGATTTTGAAATCACTGAAACCTTTTACTCAAATTCAGAAGGTTTTCCATTGCTGAACGAACTGGCATGCATGGGCTATCGACTTGCGATTGATGATTTTGGTTCCGGTTACACCTCTATCACTCAACTGGTGCAGTATCCAACTCAGAAAATTAAATTGGATAAAGCGTTTTTGGATACCTTGATTGAGACCAATAACCAGAACATCGTAAAACCGGTTATCGGGTTGTGTCATGCTCAGGGGAAAAAGGTCACCGCCGAAGGGATTGAAACTCAAGACATGCACCAGTGGTTACAGGATGCACAGTGCGATATGCTGCAAGGCTATTACTTTGGTAAACCCATGCCACTAGAAGAGTTGAGTGACTGGTACCGACAACATCAACTCAATCTAATCGACAACAAAAAGAATCCGACACATGAAATCTGTAATCATCGCATCGCTGAACCCAGCTAAAATAAACGCCGTTAAAAGTGCGTTCTTATCTGCTTTTCCTGATACTGAATTTGATTTCAAAGGCATCAGCGTCCCTAGTGGTGTCGCCGATCAACCGATGAGCAATGATGAAACCTATCAAGGTGCCGTGAATCGAGTTCACAACGCAACTCAAGCTCAGCCTGATGCAGACTTCTATGTTGGTCTAGAAGCGGGGATAGAAACAAACGTCACCTTTGCCTGGATGGTGATCGAAACGAATGGCCAACGTGGCGAGTCTCGTTCAGCAAGTCTGATGCTGCCACCAGCCGTGCTTGAGAAACTAGAGCATGCAAACGAGTTAGGGGATGTGATGGATGAAGTGTTTGGTACCGACAATATCAAACAGAAAGGTGGTGCCATTGGCCTACTGACACATAACCAATTGTCACGCAGTTCGGTCTATCATCAAGCTTTAATTTTGGCTCTGATCCCATTTGTGAATCCTGAACACTTTCCTATTTAGTATTTGAGGCTTCCTTAAACTTCAAAAGATTCCAAGAACAATCTTCAGAAACAAAAAACGCTAACATCCAGTTAGCGTTTTTTATCGAATTCGTATTCATACTATCGCGTGATAGCTTAATTCCATTATTACTTTAGCAATAGGTCGGCGATCACGACTTTCTCTTGCTCAGATTTGGCCTTTAGCTCATTTGAGCCTCTGGTTATCGTCGCTACGCCTACGCCCAGCATTTGACTCACCTGTCGTTGAGACATATCGCCTTTCATCAGCTCACAAAAGATATTAATTCGAGCAACCAGAGCATCTCGCTCGTCTGGTGTCATCATCATAGTCAACAACAGCTCGTGCTGATCTTTTTCGACAGCCGTCTTTACCAAGTCCATCAGTTGTTGCCAATTATCATATTCAGGTTGTGATGCCATATCTCTACACTTACTTTTAAATTCTGACTTTAAAGAGTCGCTTAACGATTGAAAGCGTTTAACACTTTATACCGAAACACTTGATGCGATCCAATGTAAAAAGGCAGTAAGTGGAAATGGTTAGCACTCACTGCCTTTATTCTTACTCAGTTTCGGGCCAAATGCCGAAGGCTTAGTATTTCGTTTTTGCCTCATGGGGCGCTAAAAACGTCCCTTTCTCACCCAAGATATCTCGATAGTAGGTCTCAAACATCAAGATATTCTGAACGTAGCCGCGCGTCTCTTTGAATGGGATCATTTCGATAAATGCAAAGGCATCGAGCTTTTCATCGCTGCGTGAACGCCACTGTTTCACACGGCTAGGTCCAGCATTATAAGCCGCAAACGCAAAGATACGGTTGTCATCATATTGAGCGAGTAAACCATCTAAGTAGTGACTGCCAATCTCAATGTTTTTGCCGACATCATAAAGATCATCGCTGCCCTGATACTTAATCTTATGTTTGTTCGCTGTGTATTGCGCCGTCTTGGGCATAATTTGCATAATGCCACGCGCGCCAACTGGAGAGCGAGCTTCTGAATCCATCGCACTCTCTTGTCTTGCTAAAGACATCAAAGTGATTGGATCGAGATCGTGCTTTTCAGCGTAGAAGTTAAACCACCACTTATGAGCAACAGGGAAGCGCAGCGCAATGTTATCCCACATCTTCGCAGAGATACTCGCTGTTACGGTAAAGTGATTCCAACGCTGTGTCGCAGCGTAAGCGGCAAGCATCTCTTTTTGCTCTTTATCTGCATTGGTCAGTAACCAGCGCCATTCACTTTTCGCTGCCGCAATTTTGTCTCGGTCAATCAGTTCACCAATACGCACCAAAGAGGTGTCGAATGGCTTCACTGTTTCAGCATTGTATTTAAGTGTCGATGTTGGATATTGAACTGGCTTACCTAACTGCTTAGCCGCAGCCACACTGTAGAAATTACGCTGACCCAAGATATCTGACAGTCGCTTATTGCCTTTGTCAGTATCGCCCGTCGCGATTTCAGCTCTGCCCTGCCAATATTGCCAACGAAGCGAAGCCTGATGTTTATCATCCAAGCGCGCTATCCACTCTTTCAAACCCGTCCAATCGGCATGTTGAATTGCTAAGCGAGCACGTCGTTCCAGCAGAACTTGCTTTGATGAACTCGCGAGCATTTTGTCGCGCCACACCATTAACTCTTCAGAGTCGGTGTTGATCAGACGAAACGTTAGGTAATCAGCGAGCTCTTGAGATTTCTCTTTCGAAAACTTCTGAGCCTTGATGACATCATCAAACACCTTTTGAGCACTGCTTGATGATTTCCTTGCTAGCTTCTCGAAAGCAAACTCGGTTTGAGCTTGGTAGAATTCATTCGCTGGATGTTTTTTAGCAAACGCGAGTACATTTTCAGGCTTGTTGTACAACGCCTTCATCTGCTTCGCTTGAGCAATTGACTCATCATGATCCAATTGCTTAATCAGATAGCTCATTAACTTACCGTTACGGCCCTCGAACGCTAGCAGCATTCTATCCAGAATCAGCTCATCAGTTCTTAGCCCAGCTTGATCCCAGCTTTTAAATAAAGGGTCACAAGCGTCATCAACACCACTACCACTCAACCAAAGTTGTTTAGCTCCTTTAAAGGCAAGCTCTTGGTTACCTTGCTCGTAATGCGCTCGATAATAAATACATTGGTATTTTTCACCGACAGGCTCTTTGGTTTGAAACTCAAGGATCGTCTTCCACTGTTTTTGAGAAGCCAATGAGTCCAAATAAGGTGCGCGTATTCGATTGGAGAAAGGCAATGCCTTGTTCTCTTCAATGAAAGCATCGACCTCAGCAGGTGTGCGATCACCTAAGCCAATCAGAAAGGCCCGATAATCGGTGTAAGGTGTTAAAGGGTATGTTTGAATTTTGTTACGCAGCGCGGAGTAAGCTTTTAGATCACGGCTGTCTAAAACCTCTTGCGCTTTGTCATAAAAGTCACGCTGCATTTCAAGCTCGGATGCATTGCTAGCCATAGCGACCGGAGCCAGTGAAACCGAAGACAAAATTGCCGATGCAGCCACAGCAATTTTCGTATTACCAATGCGGAAAAACATTCGCTCTTTCCTTAGTGCGTGTATGAATACGTGAAGTCTATTTACGCCCGACATCACATCAAATGTAAAGGATTTGAGTGTAAATATTATTAATATTTAACACTTCGCCTCAGAAGCCCATTAAATATAGTTTTAATGACCAATGTGACAATAATAGGTAAGGATTAGTTCAAGAGTGGCTTTTCTGCCCTAGGAGTAACATCTTTGAGGATATTGGTATAAAATAGCAGACAATTTTGAACAATAATTAGGATCGATCGGCAATGGCTGAATACGTATATACCATGTCTCGGGTGAGCAAAACTGTTCCACCTAAGCGTCAAATTCTTAAAGACATTTCTCTTAGCTTTTTTCCTGGCGCTAAAATCGGTGTTTTGGGTCTAAATGGTTCAGGTAAATCTACCCTACTACGTATCATGGCTGGTATTGATACTGATATTGATGGTGAAGCACGTGCACAACAAGGCCTTAAAGTAGGTTATCTACCACAAGAGCCTGTGCTAGACGAATCAAAAACTGTTCGTGAAATCGTAGAAGAAGCGGTTTCTGACGTTGCTGACGCGCTTAAGCGTATTGATGCGGTTTACGCAGCTTACGCAGAACCAGATGCAGACTTCGATGCACTGGCAAAAGAGCAAGGCGAACTAGAAGCTCTGATTCAAGCAAAAGACGGTCACAACCTAGAGACTGCTCTAGAGCGTGCTGCTGATGCACTTCGTCTTCCTGAGTGGGATGCGAAAATTGAATTCCTATCAGGTGGTGAGCGTCGTCGTGTTGCTATCTGTCGTCTACTTCTTGAAAAGCCAGACATGCTGCTTCTTGATGAACCAACCAACCACTTGGATGCAGAATCAGTAGCATGGCTTGAGCACTTCCTTGTTGATTACAGTGGTACTGTTGTGGCGATTACCCACGACCGTTACTTCCTAGACAACGCAGCTGGCTGGATTCTAGAACTTGACCGTGGTGAAGGTATCCCATGGGAAGGTAACTACACGTCTTGGCTAGAGCAAAAAGACGAGCGTCTTAAGCAAGAAAAAGCGGGCGAAAGCGCACGTCAAAAGACAATCGAGAAAGAACTTGAATGGGTTCGTCAAAACCCTAAAGGCCGTCAAGCTAAGTCTAAAGCTCGTATGGCTCGTTTTGAAGAACTGACAACTGGCCAATACCAGAAGCGTAACGAAACTAACGAACTGTTTATCCCGCCAGGTGAGCGTCTAGGTGACAAAGTTCTTGAAGTGAACAACCTAACTAAATCGTTTGGTGATCGCGTTCTTATCGACGACTTATCGTTCAGCATGCCTAAGGGTGCAATCGTCGGTATCGTTGGTGCCAACGGTGCAGGTAAATCAACACTATTCAAGATGCTAAGCGGTGCAGAACAGCCAGATTCAGGTACAGTTGAACTAGGCGAAACCGTTAAGCTTGCTTCTGTTGATCAGTTCCGTGACAGCATGGACGACACTAAGACAGTATTCCAAGAGATCTCTGAAGGCGCTGATATCATTAAGATCAACAACTTCGAAATCCCTGCGCGTGCTTACTGTTCTCGTTTCAACTTTAAAGGCAACGACCAACAGAAGATCATCGGTGAGCTTTCTGGTGGTGAACGTAACCGTGTTCACTTAGCGAAACTGCTAAAAGCGGGCGGTAACGTACTGCTACTCGATGAGCCTACCAACGACCTTGACGTTGAAACGCTACGTGCTCTTGAAGAAGCACTGCTTGAATTCCCGGGCTGTGCAATGGTTATCTCGCATGACCGTTGGTTCCTTGACCGTATTGCGACCCATATCTTAGACTACCGTGATGAAGGTCAAGTTAACTTCTACGAAGGTAACTATACTGAGTACACTGAGTGGCTTAAGCAGACTCTAGGCGCACAAGCGGCAGAGCCGCACCGTATCAAGTACAAGCGTATAGCTAAGTAAATAAGCTTGTATTTTGAACAAAGGCCGCGATAATAGCGGCCTTTGATATATCTGGCTTACGTGTAATGCATCGATATAGAGAGATTACTTATGGTTGAAAGACGTCAATTTTCACGAGTTATTTATCAAGTCCCGACTGAGATCTCACAAGGACAAGTAAAGGTATCAGGCTCAGTGCAAGACTTATCACTCCATGGTTTACTCATTCAATGCAATGAATCAAAACAACTTAGCCATGATGTCCCTGTTCAAGTGAGCTTTAAACTCGAAAACAGTGATATCAATATTCAGTTAGAAGCAACGATAGTCTCTACCATCAATACCTCAATGCGTTTACGCATAGAGCATTTAGATATTGATAGTATCAGCCACCTTAAGCGCCTTGTTGAGCTTAATGTTGGTGACGATGACCTGCTTTATAGAGAGATTGAACACCTTACCGACTTAGGTAAGGAATAATATCTCCATTACCCTTTTTCTATTAGAAGCATTTAGTTAATACAGAACCATGTCTAAAAAAGTGTCCATTACTATTCCCTCTAGTCAGGGGGAACAGACGTTTTACTTCGGTCGAAAAGCCGTACTCTTATGCATGACAACCCTGCTCTCAGTACCGATGTTGATTGGTGGTGCAACCTACATGCACCTTGAGAGTAAAAACAAGCTAGCTGCACAAGCCGGTGATGCACAACAGTTAATTGAAACTCTGATTGTTGAAAAAGAGCAGACCGAGTTCTTATACGCGGAACAAGTTGAAACCAACCACAACCTATCTCAAACCTTAACTGAGAAAGAAGGTACGATTCAATTACTGGGTAAGCGTGTATTCGATGTGGAATCCGTTCTAGGCCTGGCTGATGAAGAGTTACACACCGATGAGGTTTCACTAGAAGACCGTATTGATGCTGCAGCCGTCGATTCCGCGGTAAGAGCTACCATGTTCCGCTTAATTCCTAATGATAGTCCGATGGCTTATCAACGCATCTCGTCTTCATACGGTCGCCGTACTAACCCAATTACAGGCAAACGCCACAACCATACTGGTATCGACCTTACTTGTAAGCGTGGTGAAGATATCTTAGCACCGGCAGATGGTGTGATTGAAACCGTACGCCCAAGCAAGAAAGGCTTTGGTAACTTTATCACCATGCGCCATTCATTTGGCTTCATGAGCTCTTACGCGCATCTGCAAAAATTCAAAGTTCGCAGCGGTCAGTTTGTCAGTAAAGGTGATGTGATTGCGAGCTGTGGTAACTCAGGTAACTCAACTGGGCCACATCTGCATTATGAAGTACGCTTCCTTGGTCGCTCATTGAACCCTCAATACTTGATGGATTGGACACCAGAAAACTTCAATTACGTGTTTGAGAAAGAGAAAAAGGTGAAATGGGGCCCACTCGTTCAGCTGATTGATAACGTGGTTCGCTTGCAGATCAACCTAACTAACGTGCCTTACATCAGTTCAACTATCGACACAGTATCCAGCGATGATAACCGAGTCTCGAACGAGAATAACAAAGAGCCTATCGTGACTAACTAGGTTTGTTCGTTTGGCCCATGATGATCCAAATGCATTTCGCCTACTATAGGCCAGATGCAATATCGGCATTCAACACAAACAAAAAGAGCGACCAAATGGTCGCTCTTTTTTATTTTTCAAACCACACTATTAACCGCGATGAATCGAGTCATGTGCTTGTTTTAACAGGCTTTGGCTCTCTTGTAAAAATTGTTGTGAGTAGTCACCAAACCAATCACTCACTTGGTTGAAGCTCTCAACAAACTTAGCCTTATCTTTGCCATCTAGAATTTCTAACGCTTCTCCGAAACAGCTATGGAAGCGTCGAATCATCTCAATATTCTCATCCGAAGAAAGAATGATATCGCCGTACAAGTTCGGGTCTTGAGCAAACAGACGACCAACCATCGCAATCTCAAGTCGGTAGATTGGCGAGCTTAGTTTCAGAAGTTGATCAATGTTCGGGTTCTCTTTACTCAGGTGCAAGCCGTAAGCAAAAGAGGTGAAGTGACGAAGTGCTTGAATCAAGGTCATGCCGTGATCGTGTTCAGCTGCATCCATCTGGCAAAGGCTCGCGCCCCAAATACCAAATTGATTCAGTAGCCATTGGTAACTTTCAGAACCACGACCATCACTGTAAACAATCACCTGCTTAGCAAGGCTAGGAACATCAGGGCCAAACATTGGGTGCAATCCAACTACTGGGCCTTGATGCATGTTCATCATTGCTTGTAGAGGTTTAGATTTAATTGACGTCAAATCACATAGAATACAATCGCTTGGTAGATTACCTAGCTTCGCAATCACACCTTCCGTTAGGTGAATTGGAACCGTAACAACCACAAGCCCAGCATTATCTAAGATTTCGTCGGCCTTATCCCAATCTTGGCTGCCAAGGATTTTTACTTCGTAGCCAGACAGTTTGAACATACGACCAAACAAGCCACCAAGTTGACCATTACCACCAACGATAACCACTGAACGTAACTCTGGGTTAAGACACTTAAAGCCAGAATCTTTCTCGCTGGCATAAGACTCACGCATAGTACGACGCAAAATATCTTCGATTAACTGTGGTGGAACCCCTATTTTCTCAGCTTCTTGACGACGAGATGCCAGCATCGCAGCTTCACGCTCTGGTACATAAATAGGTAAACCATGTTCACTTTTTACTTCGCCTACTTTCTCTACTAGAGCAAGGCGTTGAGCCAGTAAATCCAACATTTGTTTATCGACAGCATCGATTTGGTCGCGTAATTCGTTCAGTTCAACGGCCATTTTATTCCTTACTAATCTATAAGCCCGTGCCAATCTATAAGCCCACAATCATGCAGGTTCGCTAGCAACAGATCTTAAAATGCCTCATTAGATGAGGCACTTAAATTTAAACTCTGACTAACCTTTCAAGCGGTTCTCTAAGAACGGGACTAATTCCGTATGTGCATGTTTTAATAGTGCCTCAGTTGAATCCCAATTGATACACGCGTCGGTAATAGAAACGCCGTATTTCATCTCATTGAGAGGTATATCCGAAGATTGGTTTCCTTCGTTAATATGGCTTTCAATCATCAGGCCGATAATCGACTTGTTGCCTTCACGAATTTGGTGAATCACATCTTCTGCAACTAAAGGTTGGCGACGGAAATCTTTACGAGAGTTCGCGTGGCTACAGTCGACCATTAGCGCTGCCTCTAAACCAGATTTACCCAGCTCTTGCTCACATTCGTGTACCGATACTGAATCGTAGTTCGTCTGCTTACCGCCACGTAAAATCACGTGACCATTTGGGTTACCTTGCGTTGTTAGTAGTGCAACCTGACCTTCGCGGCTGATACCCATGAAACGGTGGCTAGAAGAAGCCGCCTGCATTGCGTTGATTGCAGTGCCTAGGTTGCCATCGGTGCCGTTTTTAAAACCGATTGGCATTGAAAGACCACTTGCCATCTCACGGTGAGTTTGAGATTCAGTCGTACGTGCGCCGATAGCTGCCCAGCTGAAGGTATCTGCTAGGTATTGCGGGCTGATTGGATCTAATGCTTCAGTCGCCAATGGAATTTCCATCTCAGCGAGTTCAACAAGTAGCTCACGACCAACATGCAGACCATGCTCAATATCGAAAGTGCCGTCTAGATGCGGGTCATTGATCAAACCTTTCCAACCTACAGTGGTACGAGGTTTCTCAAAGTAAACACGCATAACAATATACAGTTGATCGCTAAGTTGCTCAGATAAGGCTTTAAGGCGTTTCGCGTACTCTTTCGCAGCTTCAATGTCATGGATAGAACATGGGCCACATACAACAAGCATGCGATGATCTTTCTTATGAATGATGTTTGCGATAGTTTGACGAGACTCTTGAATGAAACGACGAGCATTATCACTCAAAGGCAGTTTTGCTTTTAACTCCTCAGGAGTAATCAGTACCTGTTCGTCGATGATATTGACATTGCTTAATTCACTTTTCTGCATAACTCAACCTGTATATTTATTTTTACACCCAACATTTCCGTTTGGGTTAACAATCTTTAAAAACACAATAACAGCTAAAAAAACGATTGCAAGTGTAAACAATAAAAAACATTAAGTGTAAATTTTATTTTACACATTAGATTTGACTCACTCTAAGAGATAAATAGGTTTAAACCACGGATCACACATACAAAAAAGGCGATATTTATCATATCGCCTTATCTAAAATTATAATGTGTTTATTTATCACTCACTGCCTAGCATTCGCTTAATCGTCTCTGAGGTCTCTTTCCACCTAGCATCCGAGTGAAGTGTCGACAAATCAAAGCTGTGTTTTTTAAGCAATGAGTTGGCTAAAGGCACCTCTTGAATCGCTAAGTGATCCAGAGCTTCAATTTGTGCATCTCGTTTATTACACATCAACACCATGTCACAACCTGCATTCAAGGCCGCTTTCGCTCTGTCGGCTGGTCCACCCATTATGGCAGCGCCTTCCATCGTTAAATCATCAGAGAACACCAAGCCTTTAAACCCAAGCTGCTGCTTCAATACTTTCTGCAGCCAATACTGTGAACCGCTCGCAGGTTGATCATCATAGTGAGAGAAAACCACGTGAGCTGGCATCATGGCATCCAATATTCCAGCTTCAATTTGCGCCTTGAAGATTGCCATGTCTGTTTCAAAGATGTCGTCTCTAGGGTCATATGGCGTCTCTAAGTGTGAGTCAGCAATCACGCCACCGTGTCCAGGGAAGTGCTTGCCTGTCGTCGCCATGCCAACCGACTTCATGCCTTTGATGAAAGCGCTGCTATGACGAACAATAGTATCAATATCTTCGCCAAACGCTCGGCTACCAATCGCTTTACAGTCATGGCCTTTGTCTAATACTGGCGCAAAGCTCAGATCGATATCGTGGGCAATCAATTCTGCCGCCATCAGCCAGCCAGCCTGTTCTGCTAAATGTTCACCGTTATTCTTAGTCGCGAATTCTTGAGCAGCTGGGATAATTGAAAAGCCATCGCGGAAGCGCTGAACTCGACCACCTTCTTGGTCAACACCAATCAAAATAGGACGTTTCGCTACCTTACGAATTTCTTTGTTTAACGCCGATAACTGTTTGCTATCGTGGTAGTTTCGAGCAAATAAGATGAGACCACCAACAGTTGGGTGCTCTAAAATTTCTCTGTCTTCAGCTGTCAGCTCGTAGCCTGCAACATCAACCCACAACGGTCCCATATTTATCCCTTATTAAACCTAATTTCATAAACTTCCCGAGATTATTCTCTTTAAATTTGCTTTACAATGTTTTTAAACCAATCTGTGGAAGACTTTAAGAATGCAGTGCAAGAGCTTAGAAATGGATCATAAAGAACTGTATATCGGTGTGATGTCAGGGACGAGTATGGACGGTGTTGATACTGCCTTAGTGTCGATTGAAGATACGCGCATCACATTGCTTGCTCATGATGAGTTCCCAATGCCTGACGACCTCAAAGCGCGTCTGCTTGAAGTTTGTATTGGTCAGAAAACCGATTTGATTGCCATTGGCGAACTCGACCACCAGCTTGGCCATCTGTTTGCTGATGCGGTTCTGCAACTTCTCGAAAAGTCAGGCACACCAGCACCTTCTGTAACTGCGATAGGTAATCATGGTCAAACAGTGTTCCACCAGCCAACAGGCGATTCGCCATTTACCATGCAGTTGGGTGATGCCAACATCATTGCCGCTAAAACACAGATTCAAACGGTTGCCGATTTCAGGCGTAAAGACATGGCATTAGGCGGACAAGGTGCGCCATTAGTCCCCGCCTTCCACCATACGATTTTCCACCCGCAAGACAGCTCGGTTGTGGTGTTGAATATTGGTGGTATCTCGAATATTTCAGTGCTGCGCCCTAATCAGCCAACGCTTGGTTATGATACAGGTCCGGGCAATATGTTGATGGACGCTTGGGTTGATAAACACACGGGTGAGAAGTTTGACCGTGATGCGCAATTTGCGCTTAAAGGTCAACTCAATCAAGCTTTACTCGAACAGTTGTTAAATGAGTCTTATCTATCTCAAATGCCACCGAAAAGTACTGGTAGAGAACTATTCAACCTACCTTGGCTAGAGCAACAATTAACAGAATTTAAAGATCTTGCAGTAGAAGATGTTCAGCGCACGCTTTGTGAATACACCGCATTGACGATAGCCAATGAAGTGGAGACTTATCGCTTGGGTAACCAGCCTGCACTGTATGTGTGTGGCGGTGGTACAAGAAACCCATTGTTGATGAAGAGACTGTCTGAACTGCTTCCAAGTTGGGAGGTTGACTCAACCACCAGTAAAGGCGTGGATGCTGATTACATGGAAGCAATGGCCTTTGCGTGGCTTGCTCAGCGTCATGTTCATAAACTGCCAAGCAATTTACCAGAAGTGACTGGCGCAAGCAGAGCGGCCTCTCTAGGCGTTCTCTATCGAGCTGACTAAACAACTTTAGAACCATCATTTTAGAATCACCATTTAAGGATCATTATGAGTAACGACGCTCTCATATCAGCGCTCTCGCACCTCGTTTCGGAGGGGAGAAACCCTGACACTATGGATATTGATCTGCTCACCTCTCTCGAAGTGGTTGAAAAGATTAACCAACAAGACAAGCAAGTCCCGCTGGCGATTGAAGCGGAACTGCCACAGATCGCGAAAGCGGTCGATAAAATTGCTCATGTCTTTCAAAACGGTGGTCGACTGATTTATATGGGCGCAGGCACCAGTGGTCGATTAGGTGTGTTAGACGCCTCAGAATGCCCACCGACTTTCGGTGTTTCGGACAAAATGGTTATCGGCTTAATTGCAGGCGGACCAGAGGCGATTTTAAAAGCCAAAGAAGGTGCAGAAGACTCGCTAACTCTCGGCATTGAAGATCTGAAAGCGATTCAGTTTTCAGAAAATGATGTCGTGGTAGGTATTGCTGCGAGCGGTCGCACACCTTACGTGATTGGTGCACTCAACTATGCCAATCAGCTTGGCGCAGTAACGGTTGCATTATCTTGTAACCCTGACTCTCCAATTGCTGAAATCGCTCAAATCGCAATTAGCCCGGTGGTTGGCCCAGAAGCATTGACTGGTTCAACACGACTCAAATCAGGTACAGCACAAAAGCTGGTGCTTAATATGCTGACCACTGCCAGCATGATTCGCATTGGTAAGAGCTACCAAAACCTTATGGTCGACGTAAAAGCGACCAATGAAAAGTTGGTTGCCCGCGCCGCTCGTATCGTTATCCAAGCAACGGAGTGCGATAAAGCACTGGCGGTGTCGACACTTAAAG
Organism: Vibrio sp. 10N.222.55.C6; assembly: GCF_041473395.1. Taxonomy (NCBI): domain Bacteria; kingdom Pseudomonadati; phylum Pseudomonadota; class Gammaproteobacteria; order Vibrionales; family Vibrionaceae; genus Vibrio; species Vibrio sp. 10N.222.55.C6. The sequence goes on along the minus strand of NZ_JBFRSD010000028.1, from coordinate 268,234 downwards.
CGACTGATTACGATGTGAAGTTATCTATTTTGATGATTCTAACAGGGCTAGATTTAGAGTTAGCCAAGGCTCAGCTTGATAAGCAAAATGGCTTCTTGAGAAAAGCCGTCGAGAATAATCAGTAATCTTAATTTGGCTTGTAGCTTCTCATTTAGACAGCTACTTCAACGACATACAAAAAGACCAGCACACACGCGGTACTGGTCTTTTTTTAGTTTTAATTTTTTATGGCTAGCTTGGGCTTAATAGTCGTTTGAGAACTCGTCCCAGCCGCGTTGCCATTCCATACGGAAACGTTGAGCGTCTTCCGTACCAGAACACACGCCTTCATACACCTGACCAGATAAACCAATCTGATAAGCATGGTTCGGATTACAATATTCAGTCACACCTAGGTGATAACCTTCTGTGTAACTCGCTTGATCGACTGCGCCAAGCTCAGTCATCTCTGAATACGAACGCTGAGTGTGGCCTTTGATACCATCACGATAACCAATCTCTTGCCAATTGCCTTCAGCTGCTAAATCTTGAACATTGGCGCTGCATCCTGCAAGGCTAAATGCCACGGCGAATAGTACGATTATTTTTTTCATTTCAATCCTTTATATTGTTACTTCACCACTTTCTGACGAAGCGCTGCCTTTGTGGTGATTCTCCGCTGAACGCCTATCGATGTCCACTTATTGTCTAATGTTCGCCACTTTAGGTTCATTCCGACCACTCAGAATCAATAGTCGCCGTTAAGCCAACTCAAACAACCTCTCTATAGAGCTAATAGGCCTCTCGATAGAAATATCGGCCACTCAGCACAGTGAACAAACCACTAAATCAGTTATAACACCGCTAAATTGGCTATTCGACCACTCACTCTCGTAGCGGAAGTTTCTTCTCATCGACTCCTTTAATATACACCCTGACTTAATTAATACATTCAGGGATAACAAATTATGATGTGGTTTCTTACCTGTGTCGCAGCACTCATTGGTGGCTACTTTATTTACGGTACCTTTATCGAGAAGATTTTCGGTATCAATGAAAAACGCCAAACACCTGCTCACACTAAGCAAGATGGCGTGGACTACGTTCCAATGTCGACACCAAAGGTTTACCTAGTTCAGCTGCTTAACATCGCAGGTGTAGGTCCAATCTTCGGCCCTATCATGGGTGCCCTTTATGGTCCAGCAGCAATGCTTTGGATCGTTCTAGGTTGTATCTTCGCAGGTGCAGTACACGACTACTTCTCAGGTATGTTATCTATCCGTAATGGCGGAGCTTCGGTTCCAACCATCACTGGACGTTACCTAGGCAATGGCGCAAAACACTTTATGAACATCTTTGCCATTGTTCTACTGCTTCTTGTTGGTGTGGTATTCGTATCTGCTCCAGCAGGTATGATCACTAACCTAGTGAACGACCAAACTGATTTCGCGATGTCTGCAACTACGATGGTTGTTATCATCTTTGCTTACTACATCATCGCAACGATTGTCCCTGTCGATAAAATCATTGGTCGCTTCTACCCACTGTTCGGTGCACTGCTTATCTTTATGTCTGTTGGCCTAATCACTGCGATTGGTCTATCTGACGAACACCAAATCATGGGGGGCTTTGAGATCAGCGACATGTTCACCAACATGAACCCGAATGACCTACCACTTTGGCCTGCTCTCTTCATCACTATCGCATGTGGTGCTATCTCTGGCTTCCACGCCACTCAGTCTCCTCTGATGGCGCGTTGTATGGAAAACGAGAAGAACGGTCGCTTCGTATTCTACGGCGCAATGATTGGTGAAGGCATCATCGCTCTAATCTGGTGTGCACTTGCTCTGTCTTTCTTCGGTTCGGTTGAGTCTCTGTCTGACGCAATTGCAAACGGCGGCCCAGGTAACGTAGTATACAGCGCTTCATTTGGTCTACTGGGTGTATTTGGCGGTATCCTTGCTTTCCTTGGCGTGGTTATCCTACCAATCACTTCTGGTGACACAGCGTTCCGTTCAAGCCGTCTTATCCTTGCTGAATACTTCAACATGGAACAGAAAACACTGCGTAACCGTCTACTAATGGCGTTACCACTGTTCGTTATCGGTGGCATCCTGACTCAAGTTGATTTCGGTATCATCTGGCGCTACTTCGGTTTTGCTAACCAATCAACAGCCGTAATGATGCTGTGGACAGCTTCAGCTTACCTACTTCGTCACAATAAACTGCACTGGGTAACAACGGTTCCAGCTGTGTTCATGACATCTGTGTGTATCACATTCATCCTGAACAACAGCCAACTGGGCTTCGGTCTACCAATGCAGCTTTCAACCATCATCGGCGTGGTGAGTGCATTCGGAATTGCGGCTTACGTTATCAAAATTTCAAAAGGCAAAGGCGATATCGACCTTGCTGATGAAGAAGAAAAAGAAGCAAAAGGCGTCACCAAAACCGCCTAGTTCTTTCAGACTCTTGAGAACAAGAGACACGTCTTCATAGAGAGACAAAAGAACAAGCCAAACACACTTCGCTTGCTCCCGTATCACCCAGTGATTCGTGGAAATTAAGACTAAAGCCCGTCCTCTGTGATGGGCTTTAGTGTTTTCAGGCGTTAGTGCTTTCGACTCTGGGAAGCGAATATAACCTACGAAAACACAAGCAAAGCTACCGTTACCAAGCAATGAGCTTTACACTTAACAAGCGTCTCAATAGGTGAAAATATGGAACTCATTCTCTCTCTGCTGCAACAAACCTGCGTCTACTTAGTGATTGCTTACATGCTGAGTAAAACCCCACTGATTCTCCCTTTGTTGAGCATCTCATCTCGCTTAAGCCATAAGATCAGCTGCTACGTTCTGTTTTCCCTGTTCTGCATTATGGGTACCTATTTCGGACTGCAGATCAATGATGCCATCGCCAACACGCGTGCGATGGGTGCGGTAATGGGAGGTCTGTTTGGCGGCCCTGTCGTTGGCTTTGCCGTCGGCTTTACTGGTGGAATTCACCGTTACTCATTAGGCGGCTTCACAGACTTGGCTTGTGCGATTTCAACCACAGCAGAAGGCTTGATTGGCGGCCTGTTACACGTTTATCTCGTGAGAAAGAACAAAGCCAGCCAACTGTTTAATCCGTTAGTGGTTTTCTCGGTAACCCTGTTTGCAGAGATCATTCAGATGCTGATTCTGCTGGCGGTCGCAAAACCCTTCGAACAATCCTATGCTCTGGTCTCCGATATTGCGGCGCCAATGATCATCGCTAACTCGGTCGGTGCAGCACTGTTCATGAGCATCATCCAAGACAGAAAAACCATCTTCGAAAAGTACTCGGCTACCTTCTCACGCCGCGCACTGACCATTGCCGAACGTTCGGTGGGTATTTTGCATGGTGGCTTCAATTCCGATAACGCACAAAAAATCGTACGTATCGTTTATGAAGAGACCAACGTAGGGGCGGTAGCGATTACCGACCGAGAGAAAATCCTCGCGTTCGTTGGTATTGGTGATGAACACCATATTCCGAACACCCCGATTTCATCGCAAAGCACGCTCACTTCGATGGAACAGAACGACATCATCTACCTTGATGGCAAAGAGAACCCATACCAATGCTCCTTGTCGCAGGATTGTAAATTGGGTTCTGCGTTGATTATTCCATTGCGCGCGGGTAACGAAGTGGTCGGCACCATCAAGCTCTATGAGCCAAAGCTGAAACTATTCTCAACTATCAATATGTCGATGGGTGAAGGTATCGCTCAACTATTATCGAGCCAGATCCTATTTAGCAACTACCAGCAGCAGCAAACGCTACTGACACAAGCAGAAATCAAACTGCTGCACGCTCAAGTGAACCCGCACTTCTTGTTCAATGCGCTTAATACTATCAGCGCAGTAACACGTCGTGACCCAGATAAAGCTCGAGAGTTGATTCAACACCTGTCTCACTTCTTTAGAAGCAACCTAAAGCAGAACATCAACACCGTGAAGCTCAAAGACGAACTGGCACACGTCAACGCTTACCTGACCATAGAGAAAGCACGCTTTACCGATCGACTAGAAGTGGAATGGGATATCGACCCGCAGTTATATGAATCTCAATTGCCGAGCTTTACCCTGCAACCGCTGGTAGAAAACGCCATCAAACATGGGATATCTAATATGTTGGAAGGTGGCACAGTAAAGATCTACAGCGAACCTTTCGGAGGTGGATTCAAACTGATCGTCGAAGACAATGCAGGCAACTATCAGAAACCATCTCAAGATCATGTCGGATTAGGTATGGAGATTGTTGATAAACGACTCACTAATTTCTTTGGACAAGACTCAGCACTAAAAATAGAATCTCAACCACAGCAATTTACTCGAATGAGCTTTATCATACCTATACTCAAATAATGGTATTTTCGGAGACGGATCGCTCCGAGTTGAAACATTTAGAAGCAGACATTTAAAAGATAAGCGTGAACCAAGCAGGGATAGAACCAAGATGAAGATTGTAGGATGTTAAAGGCACTAGTTATCGATGATGAGCTTTTTGCTCGCGAAGAGCTGATTGAGCTGCTGACCGAAACCGGAGAAGTGGAAGTCATTGGCCAAGCGAGTAATGCAATTGAAGGGCTAAAGCAAATCAACCTTCTCAAGCCTGACGTGGTGTATTTGGACATTCAAATGCCTCAGGTTACTGGGATTGAATTGCTGAGCATGCTTGACCCGGAAACCATGCCTTATGTGGTGTTTGTGACCGCCTACGATCAATATGCGATTCAAGCCTTTGAAGACAATGCCTTTGACTACCTACTCAAACCCGTCGAACCTTGTCGATTAAACAAGAGTGTTTGCCGTCTGAATAAGGTCATCAAGCAGAATCAGAAAGCGCCAGCACAAGACATCTCTGCGATTGCTCCCTGCCACTTAGAGCAGATTCCGTGTATTGGTCATAACCGCATTGTGATCATGGCAAGCCAAACGGTTGAATGCGCCTATTCTGATATCAGTGGCGTGCATGTTCGTAGCTCATCACAAACAGCAACCTCGCAACTAACGCTTAAGATCTTGGAAGAAAAGACCGATTTGATCCGCTGTCATCGACAGTATTTGATCAACATAAAATCGATCCAAGAGATCAAACTGCTAGAAAATGGATTAGCAGAGATCATTACCCTGACTGGCTTTGAAGTCCCGGTGAGTCGTCGTTATTTAAAGACTTTAAAAGAGCAACTCGGTCTCCAGTAACGCGTTAGAATTAGACGCCTTGTTCCAAAGCACGATCAAAAAAGCCAACGTATCAACGTTGGCTTCCTGCTGTTTACAAATCAATAGTGTTTGCAAATCGATAGTGTTACGCATCGATCTTGTCACCAATCAATAGAGATTAGTCGACTTGCTTAATCTGTAGCTCTTTTGGTACTTCAAAGAACATGTTCTCTTCACGACCTTGAATCTCTTCAACGTCAGTCGCACCTAGCTCACGAATACGATCTAGAATTTGGTTTACCAGCTCTTCAGGAGCAGAAGCACCGGCTGTTACACCGATTTTCTTTTTCCCTTCAACCCACTCGGTTTGAATGTCTTCAGGACAGTCAGTTAGGTAGCCTGGTGTGCCTAGTTTCTCAGCTAGCTCTTTTAGACGAGTTGAATTCGATGAGTTCTTAGAACCAACCACTATCACCACATCAACGTCATTCGCCATCTCACGCACAGCGTCTTGACGGTTTTGAGTCGCGTAGCAGATATCGTCCTTACGTGGACCTTGGATCTCAGGGAACACGCGACGTAGCTCTTCAATCACATCGGCTGTTTCATCAACTGATAGCGTTGTTTGGCTAACGTAGTGCAGGTTACTCGGGTCGTTCACTACTAGGTTCTGTACGTCTTCTGGCCTTTCAACCAAGTACATACCACCGGTTTGGCTAGCGTATTGACCCATGGTGCCTTCCACTTCAGGGTGGCCCGCGTGACCAATCAGTACCACTTCCATATGTTTGCGGCTCGCACGAGCAACCTCCATATGAACTTTAGTCACCAAAGGACACGTCGCATCAAATACCGTTAACTCACGCTCTTTCGCTTCTTTACGAACCGCTTGAGAAACACCGTGAGCCGAGAATATCACGATGTTGTCGTCTGGCACTTCACTCAGTTCTTCGACAAAAATAGCACCACGCTGCTTGAGCCCCTCAACAACAAAGCGGTTATGTACCACTTCATGGCGAACATAAATCGGTGGCTGATACATTTCAAGTGCACGCTCTACGATACTGATCGCACGATCGACACCGGCACAAAAGCCACGAGGGTTAGCTAACATTATTTTCATTTCATTGCTCATCATTTACCGCGGAACTAAGGTTGTTTCTATAGAGTTCGCCGTCAGCGAGGTTCGCATTCTACAGTGAAGCGTCTAGACAGTGAAGCTCTGGGTTACATCACAGCTGTAGGCGGTGCTACTCTAACGTTAAGATGGTTATTCTACCGTTAAGATAGCTACTCCACCGTAAAGATAATTATTCAACCGCTAAGATGTTGACATCGAAAGTAACGTCTTGACCTGCTAATGGGTGATTAAAATCAACCGTCACTGAATCACCTGCGATCTCAGTAATAATACCTGGAATTTCCATACCGTCAGGACCTGAAAATGCCATGATAGTGCCCACTTCAACTTCAGAGTCGCCAACAAACTTAGCACGATCCATATAGTGAATATGATCTGGGTTTGGCATACCAAACGCGTCTTCCGCCTTCAGTTCGATAGACTTTTCAGTGCCGGCTTCAAGTCCAAGTAAGCACGCTTCAAAGTTCTCACTTAGGCTGCCATCACCCATGACGAACTTCGCTGGTTTGCCCATGTTCTCCGTACTATCGGCAACTGAACCATCCTTCATTTTAATCGTAAAATGTAGAGTTACTGCTGAATCATTTTTAATTGCTGCCACGTTACTTTCCTTAGACTTCTTTATTATTTGAGGATGCGCTGTGCTTTGCTTCCTTGTTGACTGAAGCATAAAAAAAAGCGCCGTCGGAATCAACCGACAGCGCTTAGGGCTATTCTATTCTGTGAGTCATAGACTGACTTTGAAGCAAGCTATTTGCTTTCGTCTTTCTTACGGAAACCATCTAAGATGATCATCGCAGCACCGATACAGATTCCCATATCCGCTAAGTTAAATGCAGGCCAGTGGTAAGTGCCCCAGTAGAAGTCTAAGTAATCGACAACAAAGCCATGTACGACTCGGTCAAACACATTACCTACTGCACCACCAATGATGATCGCATAAGCAATGTTATTCCACTTCTCTGTTGCTGGTAGTTTGCTCATCCAGTACGTCAGCATACCTGTTACCGCAAATGCGATACCCGTAAATAACCAACGCTGCCAACCACTTTGGTCGCTCAAGAAGCTAAATGCTGCACCGTAGTTGTGAACATACAAAAAGTTAAAGAACGGCAGCACCTCAATACGGTTTGCCCAGCCATAACCCATGTTGTCCATGACAAAAAGTTTAATGCCGATATCTGCAAGGAAGACTAATAGAGCCAACCATAACCAACGCACACCAGATTGTTTTAACGAAACTTCACTCATTTCTATTCCTAGTATTTACGAAGTTGGTATTCATTGTTAGTCACTTTAAGTGACCTTGATTACCAACTTGGTTAAACACATTTCCTATAACTAAAAATAACCCCAGTTGATACTGGGGCTATGATTTTTACAAAAAGTTCAGTCTTTCTCTGAGCGGTTATGCGAATTTACGCACTTCGCCTTCACCGTCAATGTTCGACACACAACGACCACAAACTTTCTCGTGACCTTCGATAGTGCCTACATCTGGAGTGTGGTGCCAGCAACGGTCACACTTCTCAGCTTCAGTCGCCGCTACTTCAACGAATAGACCTTCAACGTCTGTCGCTTGAGCCGCATCAGACTTCTCGCTCAGTGGCTTAACAACCGCAGCAGAAGTGATAAGTACGAAACGTAGCTCATCTTCTAGCTTGTTGATTTTAGCCGCTAGTGCATCGTCAGCGTATAGAGTAACTTCAGCTTGCAGTGCACCACCGATCGTTTTCTCTTTACGAGCATCTTCAAGAAGCTTGTTCACTGCGCCACGAACAGACTGGATTTCAGTCCAGAATTCGTTGCTTAGCTCTTCGCCTTCTGCAAGACCAAATAGACCTTCGAACCACTCACCTGTGAATACGAACGTGTCGCGCTGCTCTCCAGTTGGTAAAGAGCTTGGCATTTCGTTCCAAATTTCATCTGCAGTGAACGACATGATAGGTGCCATCCAACGAACTAGAGCTTCTACGATGTAGTAAAGCGCAGTCTGACAGCTACGTTGAGCATGGCTGCCCTGCTTCGCTGTGTACTGACGGTCTTTGATTACGTCTAGGTAGAAAGAACCCATTTCGATAGAACAGAACTGCATTAGACGTTGAGTCACACCGTGAGTGTTGTACTCGCCGTATGCTTTAACAATCTCTTCTTGTGCAGCTTGAGCACGGCCAACAGCCCAGCGATCAAGTGCAACCATCTCTTCAGCAGGAACTAGGTCAGTTTCAGGGTTGAAACCGTTCAAGTTCGCTAGGAAGAAACGAGCCGTGTTACGAATACGACGGTAAGCATCCGCTGAACGCTTCAGGATTTCATCAGAAACCGCAACTTCACCCGTGTAGTCTGTAGAAGCAACCCATAGACGCAGGATATCTGCACCTAGCTTGTTGGTTACGTCTTTAGGAGCAACAACGTTACCGATAGATTTAGACATCTTACGGCCGTTACCATCCACTACGAAACCGTGCGTTAGTACTTGCTTGTACGGTGCTTCGTCTTTCATCGCGATAGATGAAATTAGAGAAGACTGGAACCAGCCACGGTGTTGGTCTGAACCTTCAAGGTAAAGATCAGCACTGTGAGTGCGCTCTTCGTTCGGGAAGTTGTACTCTTCACGAGAATCAACAACAGAGAAGTGCGTAACACCTGAGTCGAACCATACGTCTAGCGTATCCATTACTTTTTCGTACTTATCAGCGTCTTCTGCGCCCATAAGTTCAGCAGCGTCTACATCCCACCAAGCTTGAATGCCTTTCTCTTCAACTAGCTTCGCAACTTTTTCAATAAGCGCTGGGCTTTCTGGGTGAAGTTCTGCTGTTTCTTTATGAACAAACAAAGCAATTGGCACACCCCAAGTACGTTGACGAGAGATACACCACTCAGGACGACCTTCAACCATGCCTTCGATACGGCTTTGACCCCATTCAGGCAACCACTCAACACTCTTGATTGACTCTAGTGCTTTAGCACGTAGGCCAGCTTGATCCATAGAGATGAACCATTGTGGTGTTGCGCGGAAGATGATTGGAGTTTTGTGTCTCCAACAGTGTGGGTAGCTGTGCTCGTAAGCGTGGTGATGCAGAAGTGCACCTTTCTCTTTTAGAACTTCTAAAACAGAGTCGTTCGCTTTGAATACGTGCTGACCAGCAAATAGCTCTGTATCTGGCAGGTAAACGCCGTTAGAACCAACTGGGTTAGCGATTTCTAGGTTGTACTTTTTACCAACCACGAAATCTTCTTGACCGTGACCAGGCGCAGTGTGAACCACACCAGTACCTGAATCTGTTGTTACGTGATCGCCAAGAACTGCAGGAACAGTAAAGTCGTAGAACGGGTGGTTGAACTGAGAAAGCTCAAGATCAGCACCTGTAGCAAAACCAAGGTTGTGGAAGTGCTCGATACCTGCACGATCCATTACGTCTTTTGCTAGTTCAGAAGCAACAACGATACGTTGAGCAGGCTGGTCGCCATTCGCTTCAACTTGGATAAGCACGTATTCAAGATCATCACGTAGACATACTGCGCGGTTAGCAGGCAGAGTCCATGGTGTTGTTGTCCAGATAACGATAGAAATTTCGCCTTGACCCGCATGACCTTCAGCTAGAGTAAATTTCTCTAGAAGCGCCGCTTCGTCAGCTGCTGTAAATTTCACATCGATAGATGGAGAAACTTTATCTTTGTATTCAACTTCAGCTTCAGCCAGAGCAGAACCACAATCAGTACACCAGTGAACGGGTTTGAAACCTTTAAGAAGGTGACCTTTGTCTGCGATTTTGCCAAGAGAACGAATGATGTTCGCTTCTGTGCCAAAATCCATAGTGCGATAAGGTTTGTCCCACTCGCCCATGATGCCAAGACGTTTGAAGCTCTCTTTCTGACCTTCAACTTGACCCGCAGCGTACTTTCGACACTCTTCGCGGAATTCAGCCGCCGAAATCTTCTGACCAGGCTTACCTTTCTTCTTCTCAACCATTAGCTCGATTGGAAGACCGTGACAGTCCCAACCAGGGATGTACGGTGCATCAAAACCAGAAAGGGTCTTAGATTTGATAATAATGTCTTTAAGAATCTTATTCAGCGCGTGGCCAATGTGAATATCGCCGTTCGCGTATGGAGGGCCATCATGCAGTACGAAAGATTTTTTACCTTTCTTTGCCTTACGGATTTCGCCGTAAAGATCTTCTTTGTACCAACGCTTCAGCATTTCTGGCTCACGATTTGCCAGATTGCCGCGCATTGGGAACCCTGTTTCTGGTAAGTTCAGGGTATCTTTATAATCACTCATCGATTCTTAATTCCGTTATATTGGGCGAAGTTAGACATTATGTTAATCGGTGGAATCATCCGATTAATTCTTTAGCTGAAGCAGCCACACCCTTGCGGCTTCAGCATCCAATTCTATTTGATTCTTTAGTGCGTCGAACGATTCAAATTTTATCTCGTCGCGCAGTTTGTGCAAAAGTCGTACTTCTAACTGTTTACCATATAAATTGGCTTTAAAGTCAAAAAAATGCACTTCCAATTGCTGCCTTACCCCATTAACTGTTGGTCGTTGTCCAATATTAGCAACGCCACCGACAGGAACACCGTCGATATCCAAAGCTTCAACAACATACACTCCCGATACAGGAGAAACACAACGCTTTAATGGAATATTAGCGGTAGGGAAACCGATAGTTCTCCCTAGTTTTCGACCATGGGACACTCGACCACTAATACTGTAATCACGTCCTAACATGGTAGCACTTGCAGCCAAGTCATCGACCGCTAATGCATTTCGTATCTCAGTACTGCTTACTCGTAATTGGTTTAAGCAATAGCTTTGGGTGCTGACCACCTCAAAACCGTACTTCTCGCCCGCCTCTTTGAGCATAGCGAAATTACCGGTACGACCTTTACCAAAGCAAAAATCGTCACCAACCACCAAGAACTTCACACCAAGCTTATCAACCAAAAGATCCTTAATGAATGCTTCCGCGGATAAACTTGCAAAATACTGATTAAAATTAACACACAATAAGCGACTGATATCTAGCTTACTCAGTTGCACGTATTTGTCTCGTAAACGAGTTAAACGTGCTGGCGCTCTATCTCGGGCAAACAGCTCCATAGGCTGCGGTTCAAACGTCATAACAACAGAAGGTAGCCCTAATGCTGCAGCTTGTTTAGAAACCTGACTCAAAACCTCTTGATGTCCTAAATGAACACCATCGAAGTTACCTATGGTTAATACACAGCCATGATGCTGCGCTTTAATATTGTGTATACCTCGGATCAGTTCCATTATGATCAGCTAAAACCTGTTATTTGCATCATTTATTGTGTGAAACCGACGGATTATATACTAATCAGTATTAATCTGTCGCTGCTTTTAAATGTTTTACTCGGATACCTAAAATCAGTACCGAAACAATATAAACAAAGCCACCAAGTCCAATCAAGCCAGTTAATGTCAGCGCTCTCTGGCTAAAGCTCCATTCAAGCCAATGTTGCATATTATCCAGCTGCCATAAAATAGCCGCTACCATCACCACACCTGAGATAATTAATTTGGCACTGAACAACAAGGTTGTCTTAGTTAATTGATACACACCCGCAAGGTGCAATCCTCGATATAACAAGGCCATATTCACAAAGGCAGACAGTGCCGTCGCAATCGCCAAACCCACATAGCCATAAAAATAAGCAAAGATCGCGTTAAACACCATATTGGTCACCATAGCGATAATGCCGTACTTAACCGGTGTTTTGGTATCTTGGCGAGAGTAATAGCCCGGAGCTAAAACTTTAATCAGCATGAAATTAAGCAAGCCTGATGCGTAAGCTACCAATGACATCGATGCTTGCTGTACATCGTGTGGAGAGAACTCACCACGCATAAATAGCACCATCAACATGGGTTTAGCTAAAACGATAAGACCTAACATCGCAGGAATACCAAGCAGCAACACCATGCGCACGCCCCAATCCATGGTATGCGCGAACCCTTCCCCTTGAGCATCTACGTGTTTACGAGACAAAGCAGGAAGAATCACAGTCGCAATCGCGATACCGAATAAACCGAGAGGAAATTCAAGCAGTCGGTCTGAGTAGTACAACCAACTGATAGAGCCTGTTGCGAGGAAGCTGGCAATAAAGGTATCAAACAATAAGTTGATTTGGCTGACCGATACACCGAACAGAGCAGGGATCATTAATGTGCGGATCTTAACCACACCCGGGTCTCTCCATCCCCACTTCGGCTTAACCAACACACCCGCTTTGATCAAGAAAGGCATTTGGAAAAGGAATTGGACTAAGCCACCAAGAAACACACCAATAGCCAAACCAATTTCTGGTTGTTCTAAATTAGGTGAGATAAACCATGCAGCGCCTATGATCATCACGTTCAAGAACACAGGAGTAAAAGAAGAGACCGCAAATTTACCTAATGTATTAAGAATGGCACCAGATAAAGCGACGAAGGTGATAAACCATAAATAAGGAAAGGTAATCTTGAGCATAAAGCTCGCTAGCTCAAATTTGGGTGCTGATGGGCCATCATTTAGCCAGTCGATAAACCAACCCGCACCAAACATCGCGGTGATCACGCCAGAGCCCAATACCCCGATGACGGTGACAATAGAAACTAAAACCCCGAGCGTCCCCGACACCTTAGCAATTAAATCTCGTGTCTTATCTTTATCACCTGCGGCGTGATATTCCGTTAATACAGGAACAAACGCTTGAGAAAACGCACCTTCTGCAAAAAGTCGACGTAAGAAATTAGGAATTTTATTAGCGAAGAAAAATACGTCGGCACTCGCTCCTGCCCCCATCAAATTTGCTACTACTACATCACGTACTAGCCCCAATACACGGGAAACAAAAGTCATTGCGCTGACAATCAGGCCTGACTTTAATAGTCGTTTACTCACAGAAACCTCTGACACTGGTTGATTACTTTCAAGCGAGGATAAATACTATCCTGTCCTAAGAAGCATATTTATTAGCATTGGTCTAAAAATGCTGTTAGAATCCCCGCCATCTTAACCGCGATGACCTTTCCATACCAAAGTTTGTTTGGCTACGATTGGTTTTTGCACAAATCATTTGACAATTAAGCGCTAATGAGGGATAGTCCTCGCCCTTAAATTGTCACCGAACTAAGTTTTTGGGAGTTAGACCCTTGGCAAACAGTAAATCTGCTAAGAAGCGCGCTATCCAAGCTGAGAAACGTCGCCAGCACAATGCTAGCCGTCGTTCTATGATGCGCACTTACATGAAAAAGACTATCGCAGCTATCGCAGCTGGTGATAAAGAAGCTGCAACTGCTGCTCTTGTAGAAGTTACACCACTTCTTGACCGTATGGCGACTAAAGGCCTTATTCATAAGAATAAAGCTGCACGTCATAAGTCTCGTTTCGCTGCTGCAATCAAAGCTCTTTAATAGAAATTTGATTACAACGCAAAACGAAAAAAACCGGCCTAGGCCGGTTTTTTTATATCTAAATTTTGAGTAACGCTTTTATTTTACGTGCTAACAGCCGTTTTTCTGACCGATAAACAATTTAAGCAGATAGATAAAACAAACAATCAGAAAAATAAATAGAGAAGCAAATTGGTACGTAGATAGATAGGTAAACACTAACGTTCAATGTGAAATGCTAACACTTCCTTGTGTCATTCTATCGCTGATAAGAAATCCCCCTCCCACCAGCAATAAGCTACTTGCAGTAAATACCATGCAGTAGGTTAATCATCGCTTTTACTTCTTCACTACTCAATGTGTAATACACAGTTTGAGCTTCTTTGCGAGTTTCGACCAAACCATCTCTTCTCAACCAAGCAAGATGTTGAGATAAAGCAGACTGACTCAGTTCCAACTTGCCACACAACTCCCCAACCGACAGTTCAGTGCCATGTAATAGGCACAAAATCTGTAAGCGACGCTCGTTAGCCATGGCTTTGAGTAGAATCACAGCTTGTGCTGAGTTCTTCTCCATCTCTTTTAAGTTCATAGTTTGGCTCCCTACAACCTTTACGCCAACTACGGGCTATCAGTATTTCCGGCATATTGCGGAGTTATGATAATCGATATCAATTCATTAACAAACTATCTCACTCGAACAATTTGCTAAAATCTGCGTCACATACGTTTTTTACTGCTGGATGTTGGATCATCCTCTCAGCAAATATGACGTAGTACTCCTCTTTTAACTCTTCAATACCGCCTAATAGTTGCAGTGATGTGTCGTCTTCCACTTCAGACATATAAATCGTCGGTGCTAAAAATATTACGTCATGATGGTAACGAGCAAAAGCCTTCATCAATGCGGCATCATCAAACTCACCTAAAATATCTGGCTTAAGCCCTTGTCTATCAAACCATTGCAGCACTTTACGACCCATTGAGGTTCGGCTGCCAGGGATCAAAAGCTTTCTTTGCTCCAATACAGCAGGGAAATTAACCCCTTCAACCTGACCTGAACTAAAAAAGCTCATTCCACTCTCACCCAGCTTTTTACTGAACAGGCCCGGGCTTTGACTAGAGTCCACCGGACAGTCAGACAAAATCATATCGAGCTTATGTTGAGAGAGTTGCTCAAGTAGCATTTCATGGGTCGATTCAAAACAGCGCAAGTGAATGCTGTTATCTGGAGGGATGGTCGACATCAGTATCTTACTGACGAGTCTTTTAGAGAGCGCATCCGCGACGCCAACATCAAACAGAATATTGGAGTGCTGGCTGTAATTCACGATGTCCAGCATCTCGTAACTCAGGCCAAACATACGATCGGCATATTTAAAGACCAGTTGCCCAAGCTCTGTAGGCTCAACACTTCGGCCATTACGCTTGGTCAACTTGCCATCCATGCGTTCTTCTAAGGCTTTTATCTGCCCCGTTACCGTTTGTGGTGTTAGGAATAGGGCTTCTGCAGCTTTAGTAACAGAGCCTTGCTTGCAAACCATCCAGAAGTAATACAGATGGTTGTAGTTGAGATGCGACATAGATGTGCCGTAATAAAAGAGTAGATACCCTTTTATATCAAATATGACACCGCCACTCAACAAACTCGGAAAAACCTAACCAAACATAGATTTACCACTTATTTTTTCGAAGTGTCTGATTTCATAATGTAATATTTCATCGATTATTTTCAATTTTTTTCTAACTTTTAAGATCTATATCACCTATAGAATTTCCATTAAAAAACAATTTAAAACAACAACTTAAAACAACCACATTAGCAATTGGAATATTTAAAGAGTAAATCATCACAAAAAAGTCGCACCTAAACCAAAATGTAATATTACTGACATATTTCCCCTCTAACATCACGCTCAGATTAAACAAACAGACCAAACACAGACTTAAACGGTCCAATGGAGAAAACATTATGAACCAAGCTACTACTGCAGCAGCGCCTATCTCGAGCACTACTCGTTGGCTACGCTGGGCTAACTTGGCATTCATGCTTTACCTACTATTACTTTCAGTTTCAATGGTTGGTACAGGCTTCAAATGGGCAACAGGCGAGCAAGCAAAGGTTCTTTTCGAATTTGCTTCACACCCAGTTGCAGGCTTAATGATTGGTTTAGTAGCAACAGCGCTTATTCAATCATCAAGTACAGTTACTTCAATTATCGTTGGCCTTGTGGCAGGTGGTTTACCTGTTGAGCTAGCAATTCCTATGATCATGGGTGCTAACATTGGTACTACGGTAACCAATACGCTAGTTAGCCTTGGTCACGTTCGTTGTAAAGAAGAGTTCAAACGTGCATTCGCAAGTGCGACAATCCACGACTTCTTTAACCTATTAGCCGTTGCTATCTTCCTACCACTAGAGATGGCGTTTGGAATTCTAGAGAAAATTTCTCACTGGTTAGTATCACCGATGCTAGCAACAGGTGATATGAGCATGGGTGGTCTTAACTTCATCAAGCCAATCACTAAGCCTGTTGTAAGTGCGATTAAAGAACCACTATCAACGTTTGGCGACACTGTTGGCGGCATCATGCTTATCGCTCTAGGTATCGTAACTATCTTCGTAGCTATTACTGTAATGGGTAAGCTGATGAAGAGCCTAATGGTTGGTCGTGCTCGTGAGATTCTAAAGAACGCAATCGGTCGTGGTCCAATCCACGGTATCGCTTCTGGCTCTATCGTGACTATCCTTGTTCAGTCTTCTTCTACGACAACAAGCTTGATGGTTCCACTAGTAGGTTCAGGTGTTCTTAAAGTACGTGACGTTTACCCATTCACTCTGGGTGCAAACATCGGTACATGTATTACGGCTCTACTTGCAGCTACAGCAGTGTCTGGTGAGTTCGCAGTATTCGCACTACAAATTGCTCTAGTACACTTGGTGTTCAACATCATGTCAACGGTATTCATCTTCGGTATCCCGTTCCTACGTGAACTTCCAGTTAAAGCGGCAGACATGATTTCAGACATGGCTGTGAAGAACAAAGCTGTAGTGGCTGGTTACCTTGTTGCGGTATTCCTTGTACTGCCTGGTAGCGTGTTAGCTCTTACCGCTTAATAGCAAAATAAACATCGCTTATAGCAAAGCCCGCTACCTCCTAGGTTGCGGGCTTTTTCTTTTTAAGAGCAGATACGGGATTCGGGTAAACGAGTAACGAAGAGCTAAAATCAAATTCGAGATATGAGTAAGCTTGTGACAAGAGCTGAAACTGATACGATATAAGAGTAAATCGGTAAGGTAAGCATTACTCACCAAAGAAGTCCGTTCTAGCTCTTCGTATCCCGCATCTCGTTTACCCGCATCTATATATTTCCGTCATTCCCTACAGCGAGGAACGAGCGTGATAGGGAATCCCACAAACACACCACGAAAGAGACTCCCAACTCCTTCCTTCGTCAGTCTAGGGAATGATGAATCGAAAAAAGATTCGAGATGCGTGTAAGCGAGTATCGAAGAGAAAGAGCCAATGCGCGTTGAGAGTATACGAGTAACATAAAGCATCACACAGCATATGATTTCTCTGCTCTTCGAATCTCGATTACTCGTCACTGTAACTTAGATACAAAAAAGGCTGCACAGAGGCAGCCTTTCAATCAAACAAAGCGAGTGAGATTAAACCGAGAATGGGTACTTAATCGCTTCGTGGCATTCGTAACCTTCAACCCAGAAGTCATCCATCGTTACCCATGTTTCCAAATCTTCTAGAGACTTAATCTGAGGATTGATATGGAATGTTGGGCCAGCTAACGGCTCACGCTTTAACTGGATATCACGCATAGGTGCAAGTTGATCTTCGTAAATATGAGCATTTACTAGCTTATGGTAAGCCACGCCAGCTTTCTTACCCGTGATTTGCGCCATGATAGCTAGGAAGACATACACTTGAACCATGTTGAAGTTCAGGCCTAGGGGTACATCGCAAGAGCGCTGAGTGCTGTTTAGGTACAGAGTATCACCAAGTAGTGAGAAGTGATGGCTGTACATACACGGACGCAAACATCCCATGTGGAACTCACCTGGGTTGTAGAAGTTTAAGATCTCGCCGCGGTCATCAATACCGTTAGTTAGATCATCAACAATCTTCTTCAGTTGGTCGATATGACCGCCGTCAGGTTTTGCCCATGCACGTCCTTGAACGCCATAAACACGGCCCATGTCATCTTCACCCTTGCGGTAAGGGTTATTCAGCCATGCTTCATTCAGGTTAGAATTCGCATCCCAAGTTTTAGTCCCTAGCTTACGAAAATCTTCAGCATTGTCGTAACCACGGATATAGCCAAGCAGCTCAGCAACTGCGGCTTTCCAAAAACTCTTACGCGTTGTTACCAGTGGGAATTGGTTATTACCAACATCATATTCAAGGTCAGCATTGATCACGGTTAGGCAACGCTTGCCCGTGCGTTCATTTTCAATCCAAGTACCGTCATCAACGATACGCTGACAGAGATCTAAATACTGTTTCACACCAATTCCTTACTTCGTTTGTTGTGGTAATTCGTCTTTGTAGTGACCACGCTTGTATGCCCACACCATCATCAGCACACCGATGATAACCATTGGCAGTGACAAAATTTGTCCCATAGAGATAAACCCACCGAACAAACCTAGGTGAGCATCAGGTTCACGTACGTATTCTACTAAGAAGCGGAATGTACCATATCCAGCTAGGAATAACCCTGATACAGAACCAAGAGGACGCGGCTTTTTGATAAACCAGTTCAAGATGAAGAACAGCACGATACCTTCAAGCGCCATCTCGTAAAGTTGAGATGGGTGACGAGGAAGTGGACCACCGTTAGGGAACACAATCGCCCATGGCACATCAGTCACACGGCCCCAAAGCTCGCTGTTCATGAAGTTACCTAGACGGCCCATACCTAAACCAAATGGGACGAGTGGTGCAATCATGTCTGCCACGCCAAAGAAGGTGCGACCATTCTTTTTCGCATACCAGAACATTGCGGTGATAACACCCAGCAAGCCACCGTGGAAAGACATACCGCCAGTCCATACCTTAAATAGGTACAGTGGGTCTGCTAGGAAAAGGTCAAAGTTGTAGAAAAGTACGTAGCCAATACGACCACCCAACACCACACCTAGAAAGCCAGCAAACAGTAAGTCTGATACTTGCTCTCGAGTCCAACCACTACCCGGTTGATCAGCTCGGCGATTTGCTAACCAAAGAGCAAACATAAAACCGACAAGGTACATTAGGCCGTACCAACGAACTGAGATTGGTCCTAGTTCAATAAGAACAGGATCGATATTTGGGAATTCGATAAAACCCTGAGACATACTTGGCTCTCTATCTAAATTGATTAACGGTTAGCTCAATGACTAACAGAAAAGACACTACAGCAGCATTGTGGCTGCTATAAACATTAAAAATACCGCAAAGAATTTCTTCAGCACAGGGGTTGGCAATTGAGTGGCCAGTTTCGCACCCACTCGAGTGGTCAAAACTGAGGTACAAGATATCGCGATCAAAGCCGGTAGATAAACATAACCCAAGCTATACGCAGGAAGATCATCGACAGAAGATCCATGCCAAATAAAACCTAGCATTCCCGAAATCGCGATAACACAACCGCATACCGAAGATGAGCCGACGGCTTTACGCATTTCCACACCGTGATGGTTAAGGAAAGGTACCGATAAAGACCCACCGCCAATGCCCGCTAAGCTTGATACCAAACCAATCCCGCCGCCACACAACACGGTTTTAGCTGAACCCGGCATCGATTTTTGGCTCTTGGAGCGAATCGACAATAGCATTTGCAACGCCAACACCAAAACAATCACACCAAAGACTTTTGGTAAGTATTGAGCTGGAATTACATCGGCCACGAAAGAGCCGAGGAAGCCACCTATCACCACACCTGGCATCAACCATTTAACGACAAACATCTCTACGTTACCCAACTTTAGATGGTTAATCGCAGACGATCCCGACGTAACGATGATGGTTGATAGCGAAGTAGCCAATGCCATTTGCATCGCAAACTCTTGGGGGATACCCGCTTTAGGAAGCAAAAACAGTAAGGCAGGAACAACCAGCAAACCACCACCAATGCCTAGCAAGCCTGCTAAAACACCAACAATAGCACCAAGGCCCGCTAACAAGCCTATCAGTTCATATGACACGTTAAATCCTATTTTTTACCTGCTCGAATGAAGCCTGTAAATTCACGCTCTTCGAAATAGTTCAGCATCATACTATAGATGTCACTACCATACGGTTTTGAAAGTGCCTTATTTGCCAAATCCTGTAATTCAGCCAAGTTCGATTGACGAATCAAATATTTGGTTCTTGCGACATTCGAGGTATTCATACTTAACGTCTCATACCCCAATCCAATCAATAGCAGCGCGCCCATCGGGTCACCGGCTAACTCGCCACAAATACAAACAGGTAATTGATATTGCTTACAAGTATCATGAATTTGTTTTAATGCCATGATCACCGCAGGGTGCATTGATTCATAGACATCGGATACTCGTGAATTGTTCCGATCAACCGCTAATAAATATTGGGTTAAGTCGTTGGTACCGACTGAAACAAAGTCGACCTTATGCGCAATCAGCGGCAGTATGTACAGCATGGATGGCACTTCAATCATGATACCAACGCGAGGCATACGCACTCGGTTATCAAGCTCATGCACTTCATCATACGCTTGTTCAATCAACTGTAGCGCGTCATCCAACTCCTGTGCACCAGAGATCATCGGCAGCAAAATACTCAAGTTATGGCTTTCACAGCTCGCACGTAGCATGGCACGTAACTGAATAATAAAGATGTCAGGATGATCGAGCGTAAACCGAATACCACGCCAACCAAGGAATGGATTGTCCTCTTCGATAGGAAAATACGGTAAGGCCTTATCACCACCGATATCGAGTGTACGCATCACCACTTGTTTCTCTGGGTAGCTTGCCAGTACAGAACGATACTGCTTGAATTGTTCATCCTCTGACGGGAATCTTTGCTGCAACAAGAAAGAAATTTCAGTTCGATACAGCCCTACGCCATCAACGCCTTGGTTGATAGCGATGTTAGTGTCTGCACTTAAACCCGCATTAAGCAGAATCTCGACTTGCTTGTTGTCTTGCGTTTTTGCCGGTAGGTACAGCTCGCGATTGACCATAGAGGAGAGCTCACTCTCTTCTAGAATCAGCCCTCGATACTCTTTGAGCAGGCTTTTAGTCGGCTCAATAAAGATCTCACCGCTATACCCATCAACAATCGCTCGCTTGCCATTAGCTTGAGCTAGGTTGAGGTTTACCCCCATGACGGAAGGTATGCCAAGCGCTCGAGATAAAATCGCTGCGTGCGAGTTCGCCGCCCCTTCCAAGGAAATCACCGCTAAGAGCTTTTCTTTGGGAATAGACGCTAATACCGAAGCGGTTAACTCACGAACCACTAGGATAATCGGCTTATCTAACGTGCGAAGTTCATGTTCAGAGTTGTGGAGGAAATAGAGCAGCCTTTGTCCGAGCTCTCGGATGTCTTGTGCTCTCTCACGAAGATACACGTCCGACATACGAGCAAAGCGATTAGAATAACTCTCTACAACCTGTCTTAGTGCCCAATCGGCTTTATCGCCTTTCTGGATTTGGCTTTTTAGATCCTTACGCAGCATAGGATCGTTGAGTAAGTGAGTAAACAGGTCAAAGATCGCCAACGCATCTTTATTGATTTCGCTATCTAAGCGCTTTCGCATGCGCTTAAAGTCATTGAGGGCGTTTTCAACCGCTACCGCCAACAACTCATGCTCTCTCTCTATATTGAGCGTCGAAGCAGGATAAACATCGGTGAGTTCAGGCTGAGTGTTGTCCCACCATAAGTCACCAATCGCCACGCCCGATGAAGCTGCAATACCTTTAGTAGCCGGTAGCTTCTGTTGCTCTAACAGCCAATGGCCTTGAGTTTGGGCGTGCGCCACAATAACGGCAAGTTGTGCAGAGAGCGTGACAAGGAAGGATTCTTCCATCTCACTAAATAAACGTGGGGTCTTCTGTTGAATGACCAATACACCGAGCACTTGTTTGCGGTGGATAATCGGAGTACCGAGAAAAGAGTGATAGACGTTTTCTCCAAGCTCTGGAAAAAACTTATAAGCAGGGTGAGCAGACGCTTGTGCAAGGTTGATAGGTTCAGCACTTCTTTTAACAAGGCCAACCAGACCTTCGTCAAAACCAATGTGAATGCTATTGCCTTTGAAGATCAGGCCTTGAGTTGCCATCAACTCAAGGCGCTGCATATCATTATTTGCCAAATACACGGTGCAACATTCCGTCTGCATCGCACTGCATGTCTCTTTAACCAAAATATCAAGAGCCGTCGACACATCTTCAACTCTTGATACGTGTTCAACTATTTCCCTTAGTTGACTGAGCATGCTTAACCTCTACGCAATTTGCGCTTTCCTTTTATTTTTCGCTCTTTAAACGGCATTGCTAAAGATGCGAACTCTTTCATCGCTCGACGGTAAACATCTCGCTTGAAAGAAACAACTTGTCGAACTGGGTACCAGTAACTCACCCAACGCCAACCATCAAACTCAGGTGTACTTCCACGCTGCATATTGATATGCGATTCATCGCAATCTAAGCGCAAAAGGAACCACTTCTGTTTTTGTCCAATACAGACAGGTTTAGAATCCCACCGAACCAGTCGTTTGGGTAGCTTGTAGCGTAACCAATGACGACTTGTCGCGACGATCTTTACATCCTTTTTAGTAAGGCCAACCTCTTCATACAACTCGCGGTACATTGCCTGTTCCGGAGTCTCACCTTCATCTATTCCCCCTTGAGGGAATTGCCATGAATGTTGCCCGTATCGTTTAGCCCAGAAGACCTGACCATGGTTGTTACAGATTACAATACCAACATTTAATCGGTAACCATCGCCATCTATCACTGGCCAACCTCTATCTAAATTTTTAATTACTCTGATTTTTCCACATATCCCCAATCGGAGCAAACTTAGTGACGTGATAAGCGCTATATTTATGAATAATAACTAGGAATATGGATAAGTTTTGCTCAAATTCTAGTTACCCACACAATAGTGAGACATAGACCACATTTATTCACCTTTTCTGTGAATAACTATGTGAAGAATTACCCGCAATCGTTTTTTTTAATCCATAGATTCATCAACACCAAAAACAACAAATCAGTCAAAATAATTTTATTATTATATAAATCAGTAGATTAAAATAACATTCTAGTTTTAAAAAACATTAGAAATGTAAAAGATCTTTCAGAAACCTGACATGGTTAAAGATCAACCACTCCGATGTTTATCCACACTACTAAGTGAAAGATTCATTTTGAACCCCATTTGGCAAGCATTTTATCCACCATAAACCCCTGTTTATTTATCCACTAAATTAATATTTCAATTAATTACCTTTATGTCCTGTGGATAACCCTGAATTTGATCCCTTCTCTCGCAAGGAGATCATTTCTTAACCAGTCGTCATTTGGTGATAACTTCTGATAAAATCATTTTTTTGATCATGCCTTTTATTATGAAACCAGAACCACAAACACAACAAGAGCTGTTAGAGCGCGCGTATGCCATCGCCGGAATGACCTTTAAAGAGCTCGCTGACGAAGCTGAGATGGTGATGCCAAACGACCTTAAGCGTGATAAAGGCTGGGTTGGGCAGCTATTGGAATGGCACTTGGGTGCACCTGCAGGCAGTAAGCCAGAACAAGATTTTGCCAAGCTCGGTATCGAGCTAAAAAGCATTCCGATTAGCTACTCTGGCAAGCCACTCGAAACCACCTTTGTGTGTGTTGCTCCTTTGATGGGTGTGCAAGGCATAACTTGGGAAACCAGCCACGTTCGAAACAAGCTGTCTAAGGTGTTGTGGATCCCTGTCGAGGGAGAAAGAGAGATCCCGCTAGCAGAGAGGCATGTAGGATCCCCTTTGCTATGGACACCAAGCGAGGCTGAAAACGAGCTTCTAAAAAGGGATTGGGAAGAACTGATGGAATTGATCGTGTTAGGCAATGTTGAACAAATAACAGCAAGGCACGGTGAAGCGCTGCATCTACGACCAAAAGCCGCCAACAGCCGAGTGTTAACGGAAGCCTACGGTGCAAGTGGAAAGCCCATCAAGACTAAACCGCGTGGTTTTTACCTAAGAACTCAATTCACCCACAAATTGCTGACGACACACTACGCATAGGTCGCTTAACGCACTTCAAAGATAGGATGATCAGTGTGTTATCAACCGTCGGTAGTAAGAAACGAGTTCTAATGAGGTTTGAGCGCCAGTTCAATATCACAGTAGCTTTGGCTTGGCTCATTACCAAACTCATCATAGGCGTTGTGTAAGCGAAGATACGCCTTTTCAAAGCCGAGCCGGAGTAACTCTTCTTTCACTTGATCCAAGGATCCAAAGTGAAGCGGCTCACCGTCTTGCTTTACCGGTTCTAGCTTGTGTTTATATTCCACTGCTAATAGATATTCCGAGATATCGGAACAGCCAATAACGTATACCTTTGGTGTTTGATACGAGTCTTTGTGCTCTCCATGTAACCACATGTCTAATTGATGCTTTTGCATAGCCAGCCTCCCTTGCTCTATAAAGCGTAGTAGAACTCTTTTTCTTTACTAGATAACGACTTAAAAAAGCACACATAACGGCTTAAAAAAGCAAAAAAGAGAAGCAAGTGCTTCTCTTTTTTGGCCAGTTCTAGTTCAAAAGCTTGCACTTCCGACGCCACAACTATCGCTGATATTTATCTTAAGGGGTGAAAGGCGCTATCACCCCACAAGATTACGTCGGTATTCGCGCGCTTAAGACTCGACGAAGGTGACGAACTCGACGTTCAATCGTAACGACTTCAGGTTCAGAAAAACCAATTGGTCGACCATCGGCTTCAAGGCCAATATCTCTCAATAAATGAGTATTGTTCCATGGTAGATCGTATGAACTACGACGAACTTTTCGTTGCCATTCACGTTCTTCACGACGAAGGTCTGCACGGATAAGGACTGTTGCTAGTTTTAAGTATACTGAGTGACGCATAATAACTCTCCAGTTGTAAAATAAACTGAGGAAAAATAGCGTGTTAAATAGTATGAGGGCTTCTCACTTAGCTGCTATTTTTCCGCAGCCAAATAAGGGTACGGATCTATTAGTTAGGTTTATCTTGGGTGTTTCGATCGGCCATGGCTGATGTTTGTGACATAACAGTCACCATGTCAGAACACGGATCAAACGAAGCGCAAATATGCTGTATAAAATCGAAATGTTTCATTTGCGCCTCCAAGCTAACTAAGAAATCCAAAAAGAAATGGGGTAGTGAAAGCAGACAAGTCTTTGTTAAAACGCTGCTTTCACGGTTAAAGTCTAACCAAGTGAGTATATTATTCAACCGCTAATTGGCTCACATTTTTAAAACAATGCATTCACCTGGAATATCAGTTGCATATTCATTTATATATAAGATATTCACTATTATTATATAAGATCACAGAACATATCTCTTAGTGACCTAGGGGGCATCTCTCAATTGTTCGAATGTGAACACAGCGACTAACAACAAAAAGAGCCACGCATGATGCGTCGCTCTTAAATTTACACTAACAGATTGAATCACTTAGCAAAGAATTCTAAATAACGCCCTCAGAAATAAGGCTGTGTTTATTCAATAAACGGTACATCGTTGCTCGTGATACTCTGAGCTCCTTAGCAGCCAACGAGACCTGTCCACCGTAAGATTCCAATACAATCAACAATGCATCGCGCTCTGAACGCTCACGAATGCTTTTCAAACTGCGACGTTCATCATTCTGTTTTGGTAAATCCAGTTGGTGATCCTCAATGATCACAGCATCAGACATCAACACAACACGCTTAATCTGATTCATCAGCTCACGCACATTTCCAGGCCAATGGTATCGATTCATAGAACGGATAGCATCGTCTGAGAAGCTCTTCGCTTGAGCATTAAACTCTTTCGAGTACTCACGCAGAAAATGATTCGCCAGTACTGAAATATCGCTCACACGTTCTTTTAAGCTTGGAACATGAATACGCAGAACATTGATATAGTGATAAAGCTCTTCATTGAAGTCGCCCTCGATCAACGCCTTCTCGATATCAGAGGAGTTCGCGGCCAGAATACGCACATCGACAGATTTAGGTCCATTCGCAGTTTCAATCTTACCTTCTTGTAGAAAGCGCAACAGGTTCAGTTGTTGATTGCGTGGCATCGCTAAAACATCATTAAGCAAGATGGTTCCGCCATCGGCTTCTTCCAACATACAAGGCGCAGTCGCTGACTGTGCTGATATGCCAAACACCTCGGCCTCTATTCTCATTTCAGACAAGGCACGACAGTTAACCGTTAAAAATGGTTTCTGTGCTCGCGACGAATTTTGATGAATCGAGCGTGCAATCGTCTCTTTACCAGCCCCACTCTCGCCATAAATCAAGATACTGACATCAGTCGGCCCAATACGCTTTACTTGGTCTCTCAAGCGCTTCACGGCCACAGAATCGCCTAGCAGTCCCATGTTGTTATTGATGCCGTAGTTTGGCCATACCTTCTGCTCAAGCTTAAGCATACCCAGTTGGTGACCAATGGTACTCAGCAATTGAGCATCTGGGATTGGTGCCGTGAAAAAGTCGATACAGAAGTTGACGATAAACTGGCAGATCGTATCAGAGCTTAATTGAGATTCACGGATAAAGGCGAGCCATCTCACCTGCTTGTTATTGCTCACAAGGTTAGCAATACCGTTGAGACTGAACTCATCATGACTAAGATCGACAATACCAATACATGGGCCAATATCAGCAATCAAGGCATCGGCTTTTCGTAAATCTGCACACTGGGTACACTGCCAACCCACTTGTTCTAACACTGATAACCAGGGTTCGTACGCACCACCAACGACGATAAGAGAACCTGGTAAGGAATCCATCTTAAATTGAGTTCCCATCCTTCTTCCTTGTTCTATTTTTATTTAAATCAGACTAATACGAGTCACTGCTTCATCGTTCGACAAAATGCCGCGAGAGCGTATTCAGCGCAGAGACGTATAGTAGTGAGACTATCTTAGATTTTATGTCTCAATAGTAAGACTATGTCAGAAATAACGATTTTTCGAATCAAGAGTGCGGTACAGACTAGGTTTTGAAGCCCCAAAACAGAAAAAGCCACTCTTCAGTGGCTTTTTAATTACATAGGCTGTTACGCCCTATAAGCGAGAATTACGCCTGTGGACGCATTGCCGGGAACAAGATCACGTCACGGATTGTGTGCGTGTTTGTAAATAGCATTGCTAGACGGTCGATACCGATACCTTGACCCGCTGTTGGCGGTAGGCCGTGCTCTAGTGCAGTAATGTAGTCTGCATCGTAGTACATCGCTTCGTCATCACCCGCGTCTTTCGCGTTAACTTGCGCTTTAAAACGCTCGTCTTGGTCTTGTGCATCGTTAAGCTCAGAGAAACCATTCGCAACTTCACGGCCACCGATGAAGAACTCAAAACGGTCTGTGAAGAACGGGTTGTCATCGCTACGACGAGCTAGAGGAGAGATGTCCGCTGGGTAGCCAGTGATGAACGTTGGTTGAATTAGCTGAGGCTCAGCCGTTTCACCAAAGATCTCTTCTAGAAGCTGACCACATGTCCAGAACGTTTCTACGTCTACGTGTACAGATTTTGCGATAGCAACCATCTTTTCACGGTCTTGTAGGTCTGCTTCTGTTAGCGCTTGAATCTCAGCGTGCTCAGGGTTGTAGTGTTTGATTGCATCGAACATGCTCATGCGAGCGTAAGTGCCACCGAACTCAACCGTTTCGTCACCGTAAGGCATAGAAGTAGAACCAAGAACGTCCATTGCTGCCGTGCTTAGCATCTCTTCTGTCAGATCCATAAGGTCTTTGTAGTCAGAGTACGCTTGGTAGAATTCCATCATTGTGAATTCTGGGTTGTGACGTGGAGATAGACCTTCGTTACGGAAGTTACGGTTGATCTCGAATACACGGTCAAAACCACCCACCACTAGACGCTTAAGGTAAAGCTCTGGTGCAACACGTAGGTACATGTCGATGTCTAGTGCATTGTGATGAGTGATGAACGGACGTGCAGTTGCGCCACCCGGGATCACGTGCATCATTGGCGTTTCAACTTCTAGGTAGCCTTTCGCGCTCATGAAGTTACGGATTGAAGATACAAGCTTAGAACGCACGATGAATGCATTACGAGAATCTTCGTTCACGATTAGGTCAACGTAACGCTGACGGTAACGCATCTCTTGGTCAGTTAGACCGTGGAACTTCTCTGGTAGAGGACGAAGTGCTTTAGTCAGCAATTCAAACTCTTCCATGTTCACGTAAAGGTCGCCTTTACCTGATTTGTGAAGCGCACCTTTAACACCGATGATGTCACCGATATCTAGGCCTTGGTACTTCTCTTTCAGTACTTTTTGAACGTCTTTCGCTGCGTATGCTTGGATACGACCAGAAGTTTCTTGAATCGCAAGGAATGGACCACGCTTCGCCATAACACGACCAGCGATCGCAACGATGTGGTTAAGCTCTTCTAGCTCTTCCTTAGTCTTCTCACCGAATTCCGCTTGAAGATCGCCAGCTAGGTGCTCACGACGGAAGTCATTTGGGTGACCGTTAGCTTTGCAGTTTTGGCGGATGTGATCCAGCTTGCTGCGGCGCTCAGCGATTAGTTTGTTCTCTTCAGGTGAAGAAGCTTCTTGTGCGTTTTCGTTTTGAACAGCATCAGTCATTAGAGATGTACCCTGCTTTTAAAATTTGGACCGCTATATTTTTGTAAATATAGGCATTTTTACCAATATTATTGGTAAAGCTTAATAGTTGATAAAGCTTACAGACCTGATTTCAGGCTAGCTTCAATAAACTTGTCTAAGTCACCGTCAAGAACCGCTTGAGTATTACGGTTTTCGATGCCGGTGCGTAAATCTTTGATACGAGAATCATCCAGTACGTAAGAGCGGATCTGACTGCCCCAACCGATGTCTGATTTCGTCTCTTCGCTCGCTTGTTTTTCAGCATTTTGTTTTTGAATCTCAAGTTCAAAAAGCTTAGCACGTAGCTGCTTCATCGCTTGATCTTTGTTCTTATGCTGCGAACGGTCATTCTGACACTGAACCACGGTGTTAGTCGGAACGTGAGTAATACGTACCGCTGATTCCGTGGTGTTTACGTGCTGACCACCAGCGCCAGAGGCACGGTATACATCAATACGTAAGTCAGAAGGATTAATGTCGATCGTAATGTTGTCATCAATCTCAGGATAGATAAACGCAGAGGCAAATGAAGTATGACGACGACCACTTGAATCAAATGGTGACTTACGAACTAGACGGTGAACACCAGTCTCTGTACGTAACCAACCGTAAGCGTACTCACCAGAGATACGTACCGTTGCACCTTTAAGGCCAGCAACATCACCATCAGACACTTCGATAACTTCAGTCTTGAAGCCTTTCGAATCAGCCCAACGTAAGTACATACGCAACATCATTGAAGTCCAGTCTTGAGCTTCTGTACCGCCCGAACCTGACTGTAAATCGATGTAGCAATCTGATGCATCGTGATCACCAGAGAACATACGACGGAATTCCAGCTTCTCTAGCTTAGCTTCAAGCTCGGCCAGTTCTGGTTCAATTTCATCGAACGTTTCTTGATCTTCTTCTTCAACCGCAAGCTCTAATAGGCCATCAACATCCTCAACACCTTGGTCAAGTTGGTCGATCGTTTCTACTACCGCTTCCAATGCAGAACGTTCTTTACCTAGCGCTTGAGCACGCTCAGGTTCGTTCCATACATCCGGTTGTTCTAATTCTGCGTTTACTTCTTCTAGACGCTCTTTCTTAGCGTCATAGTCAAAGATACCCCCTCAGGATATTTGTGCGCTCAGACACATCCTGCAGACGGTTTTTTATAGGATTGATTTCAAACATTTTAGCTCATCATTTATGAGTAGAATTTAACCGAAGAATTGTACTCAAAAGTGTGACGGAGATACAGAATTTTTTAGAGTGGTGAACCAAGATTCAACAACTTAATGGGATATAAAATTGACAGGCATAAAAAACACGTAAATTTTGTAAGGGCAGGAAGGAAAACAAGCCCTGTTTTTGAACAGAGCTTGTTGAATTTGGCACTATATGATGAGCATTATTGAGCCCAAAATCACTATTTGGCTTCGATATGATCAATCATCAGCTGCAACGATTGGTTGCCGCGAAATTCGTTGATATCGAGCTTAAATGCAAGATGAACGGTTTTTACTGATGCATCAGGCCAGCGACGTAGGTCGACGTTAAAGGCAATACCGTCAATCATCACATTGGTTGGGTGGCCTTTGTAGAGCGGCTCAAGCATCAGCTTAAGGTGCTTTTCACCCACCAGCTTTTGGTGCAGCACTTTAAACTCACCATCGAAGATTGGCTCAGGGAAAGCTTGTCCCCACGGGCCACCTGAACGCAGCGTTTCAGCGGTGTGCATCGAGAACTCTTCTGGTAACAGCTCACCATCAGACAAGATAATGCCCTTCAGTGCTGTTTCTCCAAGTTCATTCTTCACCACATCATTGAACAGCTTGCTGAAGCGTTCAAAGTCCTTTTCCATGATGGTTAAACCAGCCGCCATTGCGTGGCCACCAAATTTAAGAATCAAGCCAGGGTTTTGAGTATCAATTCGGTCCAATGCATCACGCATGTGCAGACCCGGAATTGAACGACATGAACCTTTGATACTGCCTTCGCCGCCATCTGCAAACGCAATCACTGGGCGGTGGTATTTGTCTTTGATACGCGAAGCCAAAATACCAATCACACCTTGGTGCCAATCACGTTGGAATAGTGCCAAGCCAGAAGGTAGGTCGTCTTTACCAAATTCAAGGCGCTCACAAAAAGCCATCGCTTCTTGCTTCATACCCTCTTCGATCTCTTTACGTGTTTGGTTCAAGCCATCTAACTCACTCGCCATTCGACGAGCCGCATGGATGTTGTTACTCATTAGCAGCTCAACACCAAAAGACATGTCGTCTAATCGACCAGCTGCATTGATACGAGGACCAAGAGCAAAGCCAAAGTCAGACGCCACCAAACGCTTAGCGTCTCGCTTAGCAATTTCGATCAAGGCTTGAATGCCCGGACGAGCTTTACCCGCACGAATACGTTGCAAACCTTGATGAACTAAAATTCGGTTGTTTTCATCGAGTGGAACCACGTCGGCAACCGTACCCAGCGCCACAAGGTCAATCAGTTCCATCAACTTAGGTTCTGTCATGCCGCGCTCTGCAAACCAACCCAATTTACGCATGTGAACACACAATGCCATCATCAGGTAAAAAGCGACACCAACCCCCGCTAGGGCTTTCGAAGGAAAAGCACAACTTTCAAGGTTTGGGTTAACCATAGCATCGACCATTGGCAGTTCATTGCCCGGCAAGTGATGATCGGTAACCAGAACCTCTAGCCCTTTCTCTTTAGCAAAGCGAACACCTTCAATTGAAGATACACCGTTGTCGACCGTCATGATCACTTCAGCACCAAGCTCGATTGCCTGTTCAACAACCTCAGGGCTCAAGCCATAACCATCTTCAAAACGGTTTGGTACCAGATAGTCGACGTTAGAGCTGCCGAGCATACGTAACGCTAAAACAGACAGCGCCGAGCTGGTCGCGCCATCGGCATCAAAGTCACCAACAATGATGATGCGTTTTTGCTGCTGAATAGCTTTGAACAACAGCTCAACCGCAGCATCAATGCCGCCCAGTTTTTGATAAGAGTGCAAGCCTTTCGCTGCTGTCTCTAGTTGGTCGGCACTGTCGATTCCACGACTCACATAAATACGCTTTAACAAGTCAGGTAAGTGAGCAGGTAAGACTGAAATGTCGACCTCAGGACGGCGTTGGATCTCTATCATATAAAAATGGGCCCGATATCAATCAGGCCACTCCTTAAATCAAAAACATGGGGGATAAATTGGCAATACAGAAAACGAGATTATTGCTCTAAACGTTGAAGAAGTTGTGCTGGCGGTAAGTAACCACTCACCAACTCACCACTTGCTAGCACGATAGCCGGTGTGCCATTGATGCCAAGCTCACGACCCAGTTGGTATTGTTTAGCAATGATCTGCTTTTGCTCTGCTAGGTCTTTACCAGACGCTGGCATTTGACGGTTTACTTTAGCGTCATGCATCGCTGTTTTTGGATCATCTGACGCCCAGATTGCTGCCATTTGATCGGCAACTTGCCCTGTCGCACCTTGGCGTGGGTAAGCCATGTAACGAACGGTGATACCCAAATCGTTGTAGCCTTGCATTTGGCTGTGCAGACGAACACAGTAGCCGCACGTAATGTCAGTAAATACCGTCACAACATACTTTTCGTTATCGGCTTTGTATTCAATAACCGTATCCGACATCGCTGCCACTTTTTCAGCATTCAGCGGAGCTTGACGCTCAGCCAAAACATCACTGAACTTTCCGTTTTCATCCAAAGAGTAAAGAGTGCCGGCTAGAAAGTGATCGCCCTCTGGAGAAGAAAAGATAATGCCGCTGTTGGTTTGAACTTCTAAAAGACCATCGATATCCGAAGGCACAATCTTATCGACCTTAATACCGATTTTTTCAAAACGCTTAGTTAACGCAACTGTATCAATAGCTTGAGCTGGAGCAGCTTCTACGGCTGTTGATGTTGTTTCTACTTTCGCTTCTGATGCATTACATGCAGTAATCATAAGAGGAAGCGCTAGTAGAGGAAGACGGCGTAATACGCTCATTAAGTTCACCTTAAAAATAAATGGATTTAAGCACGTGGGTGATGCTGCGCGTGAATTTGCTTGAGCCTTTCAGTCGCCACGTGAGTATAAATTTGGGTTGTCGATAAGTCACTATGCCCAAGTAACATCTGTACGACCCTGAGATCTGCGCCATAGTTCAGTAAATGCGTCGCAAAAGCGTGTCTCAATACGTGTGGTGACAACAGCTCTGTATCGATCCCAGCGACGACCGAGTAGTGCTTAATACGATACCAGAACGTCTGACGGGTCATTTGCTTGGCGCGTTTACTCGGAAAAACCACATCAGAACTGTTTTCGCCAAGTAGATGTGGACGACCCTGTTCAATAAAAGTCTCTATCCAATCCACCGCATTTTCGCCCATTGGTACTAAGCGCTCTTTGCCACCCTTACCAATAACACGCACCACGCCCTGCCTTAGGCTGATGTTTTCCATCGTCAAGCTAACCAGTTCTGTCACACGCAAACCGGTTGCATAGAGTAACTCAAGCATCGCCTTATCGCGAAGCTCAATCGGATCGTTCGGATCTGGCGCATCGAGCAAAGCATCAACCTGTTCTTCGCTCAAATCTTTCGGCAAGCGTTGCGGCAGCTTCGGGCTGATCAACAAGGCACTTGGATCATCGCCTCTGATTTTCTCGCGGTGCAAATATTGGAACAAGCGACGAATCGCCGACAACATACGGGCACGAGAGGTCTGCTTAAAATCGGCGTCGGCTAACCAGCCTTGATAATCCTGTAAACCTGAAAGGCTAATGAAGTCGAGGCGGTAATTGTTCTTTTCCATCCACGCTAATAACTTGGACAAATCGGTACGGTACGAGACAAGCGTATTCTCCGATAATCCTCGCTCCATCCACATAGCATCTAAAAACTGCTCAACGAGACCGTGGTCTGCGCTCTGCCCTTGAGGCGACTGCATAGTGTTACTCACAATATTGGAAACTGTTTTGAGAGTATGCCAGAGCAAATATGAATGCCATAAAAATTACGACTTGAGCGGATAATCGCTGCAATCGAAGTCGATTTATGGTTAGAATTCGCCATCTGAAATTAAAATCGAACGTTTGCTATGAAAATTGGATTATTTTACGGCTCAACCACCTGCTACACAGAAATGGCAGCAGAGAAAATTCGCGGCATTATTGGTGAAGACCTAGTTGATATCCATAACGTGAAAGAAAGCCCTCTTTCATTGATGGCGGACTACGACCTTTTATTGCTGGGCATCTCGACTTGGGACTTCGGTGAAATCCAAGAAGATTGGAATGAACTGTGGGAAGACATCGCAACCACGCCTATGGAAGGCAAGGTTGTGGCTCTGTTTGGTTTGGGTGACCAAGAAGGCTACGGCGAATGGTTCCTAGATGCGATGGGTCTATTGCATGATGAACTGAAAACCGCGGGTGCAGAGTTTGTTGGCTTCTGGCCAAACGATGACAGCTACGAGTTCGAAGCGTCTAAAGCGTTAACCGAAGACAAATCTCAATTCGTTGGTTTGGCGCTTGATGAAGATTCACAATACGAGCTAAGCGACGACCGTATCGAAAGCTGGGTTGAGCAAGTACTGGTTGAGTACAGCGAAAAGCTATAACCAAACAGAAGTACTCCCGGCTAAGTAGCTAACCAAGTAACTAGCTGGATATAAAAAGACCACAGAATACAAAAAGGCCTCATTACTGCGAAGTAATGAGGCCTTTTCTATTTCATCTCGAAGGACAATCTAATCTCAACGGAAGATTAAACAGTCTCTTCAGCCATCTCTTGTTCTGTTGACTTGCCAACAAAGAACATACAGATGATTGCAGCCGTTGTTGGAAGCAACCAACCCATACCGATCTCAAACAGTGGCAGCATCTTAAGTGCAGACACGTCTACACCCGCTACTTTAGCGCCATCAATAAGAGCAAACAGCAGTGACACTAATACCACTACGCGGTAAGCCGCTTTTGGATTAGGGAAACGGCTACGTAAGAATGTCAGAGCAACCAACGCGATAGCGACTGGGTACAGTGCAAACAGTACTGGAACAGACAGAGAAATCAGTTGAGAAAGACCAACGTTCGCAACGGTTGCACAAGCTACACCATTGATGATTACCCAAGTCTTGTAAGACAGAGGCGTTAGCGAGCTGAAGTAATCAGAACATGCTGACACAAGGCCAATCGCCGTAGTTAGACATGCTAATAGTACGATCACAGAAAGCACTAGCTGACCAGAAGGACCAAACAACGATTGAACGTATAGGCTTAAAATAGCACCGCCATTGTCTGCACCAGCTGCGACTGTTGCACTTGTTGCGCCTAGGAAAAATAGAGAGATGTAAACAAACGCCAGACCCGCTGCGGCAATACAACCCGCGCTAATTAGGTACTTAGTCGTCGCTGCACGGTCAGTAATGCCCTTGCTACGAATCGCATCAACAATCAGCATACCAAACATCAAAGAAGCAAAAGTATCCATGGTGTTGTAGCCTTCAAGGAAACCTTTGGTTAGTGGTTGAGTGATGTACTCACCGTGAGCCGCAAGAATATCGCCTTGAGGGTTAACGAATACAGCAATCGCCAGCACAACCAAACCAACGAACAGTGCAGGTGTTAGCACCTTACCAATGACGTCAATAAGCTTACCTTGCGACCATGAGAAGAACATCGCTACTGCAAAAAATGCAATCGAAAAGAGAGTTAGGTGAGCTTGAGAGGCATCGATGAAGAACGGTTTCACCGCCATCTCATAGGCAACAAGGCCAGTACGCGGTGCAGCAAATGCAGGACCGATAATGATAAAGATCAGTACAGCCATGATGGTTGCTGCTTTCTTAGGAAGATCTTTAGTTAAGTGACCCCAAGAGCCACCAGCCACTGCGACCGCGACGATAGTGATTAACGGCAGACCAACGGCAGTCAGCAGAAAACCAGACATCGCTGGAAGGAAGTGATCACCGGCTAATTGGCCAGCTAGAGGTGGGAAGATGATGTTACCCGCACCCAAGAAAAACGCAAAAAGCATAAAGCCCAATGCCATTATATCTGTTAGTTTTAGACTCTGTTTCACAGATAATCCTTAATTATATTTATGAATTTATGTTGTGCTTACATGAATGTTACAGCTCAAAGCTGCCAATCAATCTATAAAATAGTCGCGCATAATGACGAAACAACTGGCTAGCTGCAAGTCACCACACAAAAACACCATATAAATTTGCATATGAGAACAAAAAGCAGTGGATTCCACTAGCTATAGAAAAATAGCCACAATTATAAACTAACCATAATGCACAACAATATTCTTCCAAGCAGAACATTGATTCATACAAGCGGTTAACATTAGAGCTAATCACTTAAAATATCTCGATACTCAGAACATTAATGAAAGACAAAACAGTGCAAACTAAAAGCTTCAATTTTAAGCAATTCTCAATTTACGGCGGGAAAAGCGGTATGCCAGTCAGTACCGATGGCGTATTACTTGGCGCGTGGGTAAGCCTGCCACAAAGATCATGTGTACTCGATATTGGAACCGGGACAGGTCTGCTGGCTTTGATGGCTGCGCAGCGTTTTGAAGATGCTTCAATCTCTGCGATAGATATTGATCAACACGCTATTGATGCTGCCACTGTCAATATTGAGCAGTCGCCTTGGCAAAATCGTATCTCCCTTGATCACGGCAGCGTGTTAACAACCGACTTTCCACAAAGGTTTGATGCGATCATCTGTAACCCGCCCTACTTCAACTCTGGAGAACAGGCGCAGCAAAGCCAAAGAGCCACCGCCAGGCACACCGACAGCTTGGATCATTTAGCGCTTGCCCAGCGTTGTTTCGAGATAACAACCGACGCCGCGACTGCCAGTTTCATCCTACCGACGCCTGAGGGGGAAGGTTTTATCAAGCTTGCCGAGCAATGTGGTTGGTATCTAGCAAAACGCCTTGATGTAAAAACAACAGATAAAAAGCCAGCTAGCCGAATTTTATTCGAGTTATCTAAAGATCCTGCTTGCGAGCAAGATTTGCAGCGCGAATCGCTTACAATTCACCATCAAGGTGGTTATAGCGAAGCATTTATTGCGCTCACTAAAGATTTTTATCTCAAGATGTAGCAAATACCATGTGATCCTAATCACTAATGCTTCTATAATGTCCGACTACTCTTTTTTATCGTCTGCTTTTTGAGGCAGAAACATTTATTGCTTGTGGAGAAACAACAGTGATCAGAACCTTTGCAGAACTCGATCTAAACCAAGAGCTGCTTAAAGCAATTGACGAAATGGGCTACGAACGTCCAACACAGATACAAGCTGAAGCAATCCCACAAGCGTTAGATGGAAGAGACGTTTTGGCTTCTGCGCCAACAGGTACTGGTAAAACAGCATCATTTGTATTGCCAGCACTGCAATACCTACTGGATTTCCCACGTAAGAAATCTGGCCCTGCACGTATGCTTATCCTGACGCCAACGCGTGAGCTAGCAATGCAGATCACCGAACAAGCACGTGAGCTTGCTAAATACACCAGCCTAAATATCTTCACGATCACGGGCGGTGTTATGTACCAAGAGCACGCAGATATCTTAAGTACAACTCAAGATATCGTAGTAGCAACACCTGGCCGTTTGATGGAATACATTGAAGGCGAGCGTTTTGACTGTCGTGCGATTGAATGGCTGGTTCTAGATGAAGCCGACCGCATGCTAGACATGGGCTTTGGTCCTGTTGTTGACCGTCTGTCTGCAGAGTGTCGCTGGCGTAAACAAACTTTACTGTTCTCAGCAACACTAGAAGGTAAAGGCATTGAAGGCTTCACTGAAGATCTACTGAAAAACCCAGCGGAGATCGATGCGAAATCATCACTTCGTGAGCGTAAGAAGATCACTCAGTGGTACCACCGTGCAGACACGGCAGAGCACAAGCTAAACATCCTAAAGCACGTCATCACAGAGCAAGCTGAGCGCAGCATCGTATTCTTGAAGACGCGTGATCGTCTAGGTGATCTACGAGCTCAACTTGAAAGCGCGCAAATCCCATGTGCGTGGATCCAAGGTGAAATGCCTCAAGATCGTCGTAACAACGCGATTGCTCGTTTCCGTGACGGCTCTGTAAACGTACTACTAGCGACTGACGTTGCTGCTCGTGGTATCGACCTTCCAGACGTAAGCCACGTAATCAACTACGACATGCCACGTACTGCTGACGTATACCTACACCGTATTGGCCGTACTGCTCGTGCTGGTAAAAAAGGTAACGCGGTTTCTATCATTGAAGCGCACGATCAACTAATGATTGAGCGTGTGGCTCGTTACACAGACGAACCAATCAAAGAACGCTTTATTGAAGGCATGCGCCCTACGCATAAGAAAGCGGCCGTGACTAAGAAGAAGAAGCCGAAGAAAGAAGATAAGAAAGCGGTAGAGAAACAAAAAATCGCGAAGAAGAAAAAAATCGCGAAGAAAAAGAAAGCAGCAAAGAAGAAGTAATCTACCAGCTTCAACGATTCAATAAAAAAGCCCCATGCAGTTCGCTGCATGGGGCTTTTCTCTATCTGGTCTGTTATCAGGCTAAAACCGAGAGCTACTCGTTAGCCAAGGACTACTAGTTTTGCTCTTCGCGCTTAAAGACAAGCTCTTTCGCGTTCGACTCTTCTTCAACGAAGTAATAGCCCGCCGTATCAAACTGGGTCAGCGCCTCAACCGAGTCGATCTTGTTCTCGATGATGTAGCGAGCCATCATGCCACGCGCTTTCTTCGCGTAGAAACTGATCACCTTGTACTGACCGTTCTTGCAGTCTTTGAATACAGGGGTAATCACTTGGCCATCCAAGTTCTTCGGCTTCACGGCTTTAAAGTATTCGTTAGACGCCAAGTTGATCAACACATTGTCGCCTTGAGCATTCAACGCTTCATTCAGCTTGTCTGTGATGATGTTGCCCCAGAACTGGTACAAGTTAGTACCACGAGCATTGGCTAAGCGTGTACCCATCTCTAGGCGGTATGGCTGCATCAAATCTAATGGCTTAAGCAAGCCATATAACCCAGAAAGCATGCGCAGGTGGTCTTGTGCGTAGTCAAAATCTTCATCCGATAGCGTTTCAGCGTCTAGGCCAGTGTATACATCGCCTTTAAAGGCTAGGATTGCTTGGCGTGCGTTGTCTTGGGTAAAGGTCTCGCTCCACTGCTCAAAGCGCGCTACGTTCAACCCTGCGATTTTATCGCTGACTTTCATCAGTGCAGAAATATCTACTGGCGTCAGTTTGCGGCACTCTTCAATCAGCTCAGCAGAGTGTTCAACAAACTCAGGCTGACTAAAGCGTTCCGTCGCTAATGGTGATTCGTAATCAAGTGTTTTGGCTGGAGAAACGACAACTAACATAACTTTACCCTAATCGGTTATCTAACTGGATGCTGCTAGAGTATAGAAAAAACATCAACTTGTCTTTATGACTCTTCCTATTACTTCGATAGGGAGAATGAGCTTCGATAGACAGAATGAGACAAATGACAGGCAAACAAAAAGGCTAAGGTCGAAACCTTAGCCTTTCTAATCACTTTAGGATGAGCCGTTTATCGCTCCAACAAGATTACTTCTTGTTGTTGTCCCAAATACCGTCTTCCAGCTGAGACTTAAGCTCTGGGAAGTCATTCGAATCGAATGTTGGTACTTTACCCGCGTCTAGTTGGCGGTTGTAGTCTTTCGCTAGCTTAATCACGATACCTGATAGCAGGATAATCGCCACCAAGTTAACAATCGCCATTAGGCCCATCGATACGTCAGCCAGTGCCCATACCGTTGGTAACGTCGCTAGAGAACCGAACATAACCATACCCAGAACAACGATACGGAACAGCACTAGGCCCTTCTTGTTGTTGTGCTCAAGGAAGATAAGGTTCGTTTCAGCGTACGAGTAGTTTGCAATGATTGAAGTGAAAGCGAAGAAGAAAATCGCTACCGCTACAAAAATGCCGCCCCATTCGCCCACTTGTGCTGTTAGTGCACGTTGCGTTAGTTCGATACCCGTTACTTCACCGTGTGGTACATACTCACCAGACATCAGGATGATTGCGACTGTTGCTGAACAGATAACAATGGTATCCATGAACACGCCTAGCATTTGCACGTAACCTTGTGATGCTGGGTGCGGTGGGTAAGGCGTAGCAGAAGCTGCTGCGTTTGGCGCAGAACCCATACCCGCTTCGTTCGAGAACAAACCACGTTTGATGCCGTTAATCATCGCTTGTGCGATTGCGTAACCTAGGCCACCCGCTGCTGCTTCTTGCAGACCGAATGCACTCTTGAAGATAAGAGCCAGTACTTCAGGCACTTTCTCGATGTTCGCGAACATCACGTACATAGCGATCGCTAGGTAAGCCAATGCCATGATTGGAACGATGATTTCTGCTGTGCGTGCAATCTTACGGATACCACCGAAGATAACGAACGCAGAGATGATTACGATACCAACACCAACGTAGCTACGCTCAAGGTCGAATGCCGTATTCATTGCGCTTGCAATCGCGTTCGCTTGAACCGCGTTGAATACTAGACCAAATGCAATGATGAGGAAGATAGAGAATAGAACCCCCATCCAACGCATGCCTAGGCCTTTCTCCATGTAGTATGCAGGGCCGCCGCGGTAGTTACCGTCGTTATCACGCGTTTTGTATAGCTGTGCCAGTGTGCTTTCTGCAAACGATGTTGCCATACCTAGCATTGCGATTAGCCACATCCAGAAGATAGCACCAGGGCCACCAGCGGTTAGTGCTACAGCAACACCTGCCATGTTACCCGTACCTACACGAGCAGCGAGACTAGTACAAAGAGCTTGGAAAGAAGAGATACCAGCACTGTCTGCTTTACGGCTGTTTCTAAGAACAGAGAACATGTGGCCGAAATGGCGGAATTGAATGAAGCCTAGTCGTACAGTGAAGTAGATACCCACACCAACCAGTAAGTAAACTAAGATAGATCCCCAAAGGAGATCGTTCATCAAATTGATTAAGTCTGTCACGTGAACCTCGTAATTGAGTTTAAGCACCGATCATGCTTCCTAGCCTTCCTCTTAATCGCCTATGCCTCTGTCAATGTTGTGTCGGCACTCTTGTTATATTCTTGCGGCGATTGAGACTGTAAATGTCGCTTCATGCATCCATTTTACGTATCAGTGTATTTTTTGACGGGCGGATAATGCAGCGAGACGGCCTAAAAATCAATATGCAAATACACTTATATTAAAATGACATTTCACTAATAACACACCTTTTGTTAACACAACTTTCAACAATGCAGCCCAATAAAAGTCACATTATCGGGACATAATATCAACAACAGCCACGGCACTACCCCAACAAGAACACCATCCTATAAAAATGACGTCAGCCTAGGTTTTACAAGGTATAGTGAAGATCTTCGTTTTTTTCTAGGCCAATGAGATCCCTATACCGCACGGTACCATGTGCACTTCAATGCATTGTAGTCAAAACGCTATTCCATTCGCACAATGAATTAACATTCAATAACCCCCAATTTAATCGTTTACTTCGGTTTGTTTGCCTGTTTTTTATACATAATAATTATCACAATGTGTGAGCATGCATAAGAAAATAGAACAAAAGCTTCATGGATTTGAAACAAATGAGAAA
Source organism: Vibrio sp. 10N.222.55.C6 (assembly GCF_041473395.1). Classification (NCBI taxonomy): domain Bacteria; kingdom Pseudomonadati; phylum Pseudomonadota; class Gammaproteobacteria; order Vibrionales; family Vibrionaceae; genus Vibrio; species Vibrio sp. 10N.222.55.C6. The sequence goes on along the minus strand of NZ_JBFRSD010000028.1, from coordinate 227,002 downwards.
CAAATCAAAGTTATTGTGAACCTAAATATGATATTTATTGGTTCGTAAGAACTAGTCCCACGGAAGGAGATATGGCTTATGGATAGCTTTCAATTCGATGAAGTATCAGAACTAGAAATGCCTCGTGTAACTCAAAAATCACGCTCGAAACCACTCAAGCGTAAGTGGCGTGAAATCGAAGCCATCAACGATCGTAGGCAGCTTGAGAAAGAGCTGAGAGAGATGAACCTAGGTCTTGATTTTAGCCTTGACGATATAAAACTTTAATCAGCACGATAAGAAATCAGATAGCAAAAGGCACCTATATAGGTGCCTTTTTTATTTTTTGAGGTAGTTAATCCGCTCAAAGCGCCATTTGGAAACCAACCCTCTAATATAGAGGACACCTAAAATAGGTGCACCTCAACATTACAACGGGCTAAACACACTCTTGTTCATTTTGTCGAACCCGAGCCGCGAGTTGGCGATATTGATCGGCGATGGTCTCTCCAAAAACAGGGTCATCTTCCGGTTGAAGCCATTGAGACTCCACTTCTTGCCAATCTTTCACCGTGAACGCCTCAACAATCATGGGTAGCACATGCTTCTCTTCATATTCCATGTGCTTTCGCTGAGCCTTAACAAACGCTTCAAGCTGCTCAATAAAGACTTGCTGAGGAACCACCGCATCTTGAAGGATCATATCGACCAAACCTAAAAAGTCCGCCGTTTTCTCAGAAAGCAATTGATGCTCTAACTCCAAGTCTTCAATCGCTTGCTCGCTGCCATATTGCTTAAGATAGTAGCGATAAATGACGTCTTCTTTAGGGTGATGCACTTTGTCTGAATGGTTCATAAGGTAATGAACCACCTCTGCGATCAGGCTATAGTTTATTTCTCGCTCCTGTTTCAGAAACTCTAACTTACTGTTGAGTATCGCGAGTAAACGAGCCATATAGCCATGCTCTCGTCTTATCCTTTCAATCATCATAGTATTGCACTCCATTACACCTACTATTTATAAGTGTATACGAATATGCTGATTTATGATTTGACCCTGCTCAGAAAACCACCAACCTACACTTCTGTTGGTAAACGCCAGTCAATAGGTTGTTGATCCATAGAAGAAAGCAGCTTGTTGGTTGTAGAGAAATGCTGACAACCGAAGAATCCACGGCGTGCCGATAATGGCGATGGGTGAGGTGCAACCAACACATGATGCTTGTCGTCATCAATCGCTTGACCTTTCTTCTGGGCGTGTGCGCCCCACAACAAAAAGATGATCGGTTCAGAGCGCTGATTGAGCTCAGCAATAATGGCATCGGTAAAGGTTTCCCAGCCACACTTAGCATGTGAGTGTGCTTTTGCCTCTTCGACTGTAAGGACTGTGTTCAACATCAACACCCCTTGCGATGCCCAAGAATCGAGATAACCATGACTAGGAATCTCAAAGCCCTCTATATCTTGTGCAAGCTCTTTGTACATATTGCGTAGAGAAGGTGGGATTTTCACACCAGGAAGCACTGAGAATGCTAAGCCGTGAGCTTGGTTAGCACCGTGATAAGGATCTTGCCCTAAGATAACCACTCGCACGGATTCGAAAGGCGTCATATCAAAGGCACTGAACACCTGTTCTTGTGGCGGGTAGACGGTTTTACCACTATTACGTTGCTGTTCAACAAACGCGAGGACACTCTGAAAGTACTCTTTATCACGTTCATCATTAATAATGGATTCCCAAGTCTTTGGTGCGGTCATCGTTTTACTTCCCAATCATCAAGGTTTCTAGCGGCTTTCGCCAGACAAAAAAATAGCTGTATCGGCTAACTGTCCTAAATAAGGCTCTAGTTATACCTCATACAGCTATCAATAAACATGATGTGTAGGGTTCACTTGTTGATGAATCATAATAATCAGTTCAAGTTGTGCTTATCTCGATTAACCACTTTTCTGCTGTGTACGATGGTGGCCGTGGTTATGCACGTGACGGTTTGGTGTAGGTAAACGGCGTGCGACAGCAATAGTTGAAGTTTGGGTGATTGAATACATAAAGGCACCTCCTCTAAGACATCGTGAACTACATATTCACTTTAATACTATGAAAGAAAGGTGCCAATTTTTAGAAATAGACGGAAATAAATTTCCCCCTCTATTATTACGCTTGTTCGCTCGCTAGCGTTGCTGAGCGATGAAACATTCTAAGTTGTTGAATTTCCTCTTTCCAGATCGTCGAATTAATGGTTTCCAAGATAAGAGGGATACCATTAAAGCGAGAATCAGAGGCAATATACTCAAAACAATCCCAGCCAATTTCGCCTTTTCCTAAAGAATGGTGTCGATCGACTCGGCTCGCGAACTCAGCTTTTGAATCATTGATGTGCATTGCTCTTAGATAGTGCATACCCACGATGCGGTCGAACTCAGCAAAAGTATGCTCACACGCCTCTTTTGTACGCAAGTCATAGCCAGCAGTAAACGTATGGCAGGTGTCTAAGCACACACCAACACGTGACTTATCTTCTACCTGTTCGATAATCTCTGCTAGATGTTCAAACTTCCAACCCAGATTAGTGCCCTGCCCAGACGTATTCTCGATCACTGCGATTACGTCAGGTACCGCTTGATGAGCTAGGTTGATCGATTCAGCGATCTTCGCCAAACATTCGCTTTCTGAGATTTTCTTTAAATGACTCCCAGGATGAAAATTCAAAAGCGTTAATCCAAGTTGATTACAACGCTCCATTTCATCAATAAAAGCCGCGCGTGATTTCTCTAGCTTCTCTTCTTCTGGTGCTCCTAGATTAATAAGGTAGGAGTCATGAGGAAGAATGTGCTCAGCACCGAAGCCCAACATTTTGCAATTAGCTTTAAAGGCACTAATGGTTTTCGCTTCTAGCGGTTTTGCCGCCCACTGTCTCTGGTTCTTGGTAAACAGTGCAAACGCATTGGCGCCAATTTCACGTGCACGCATAGGCGCCTGATCAACTCCACCAGCAGCCGAGACATGAGCGCCAATAAACTTAATATTTGTTTCCGGTTTTGAGGATGAATTATTGTTTGTCATTAAATCACTTTACACTTTCAGAATGCTTAATAAATAAAGGGTCGTATCGGTTGTAGTTCAATAAAAACACAACAAATGTAGTAAACTTACAATAAATATGACTGTTAAATATTTTTTATACTTTAAAATATTTTGTAATTACTTTGTTTTCAAAGGTTTTATTGATTTACCTCAATATAATCACCTTTGTAAAAATATGGTTTTTGGTTGTTTTTTGACTTAAATCAATGTTAACCTTACTAATATTAGGTATATATTAGCCAGCTCAATAAAAATCGAAAGTTAACACCATAATCAAACCACATTCAGTGGACTAGGAGATAGTTATGATCCAAGGTATTCAAATTACTAAAGCAGCAAACGATGACCTACTAAACTCAATCTGGCTACTAGATAGCGAGAAGAATGAAGCTCGTTGTGTTGTTGCTACTGCAGGTTTCGAAGCTGACCAAGTTATCTCAGCTGCAGACCTAGGCGAGTACGAAAGCCGTGAAGTTGCAATCGAAGCAGCACCACGCATCGAAGGTGGTCAACACCTAAACGTTAACGTTCTTAAGCGTGAAACGCTAGAAGACGCAGTTGCTCACCCAGAGAACTACCCACAGCTAACTATCCGTGTATCGGGTTACGCTGTACGTTTCAACTCTCTAACAACTGAACAGCAACGTGACGTTATCGCACGTACGTTCACTGAGTCTCTATAATTTTTAGAGCTTAAATTAGAATACAAAAACGGCGCTCATTGAGCGCCGTTTTTATTTGTTCGAAAAACAAATGGACGTTACGGTTGAACTCGACGAAGCACAGCTTTTAGCGCTTCAAAATCGTTATCAAGATCTTCAGACAACAATTCCATCGCCGCGTGTTTTGCTAGCGGGCCAGGCAGTTCGATATCAGAACCTAGGATGTCATCAACCACTTCTTTGAATTTCGCTGGGTGTGCTGTACACAGGAACAAGCCAGTTTCGTTCTCTTGCAGTTGCTCTTCCAGTAGACGGTAAGCAATCGCACCATGTGGTTCACATAGGTAACCTTGTGCTTTTAGGTCGCGAACTGACTCAGCGCTCTGCTCGTCAGATACTTTACCTTTGCCTAGTGTATCTAAGCCCCAACCTTTCAGTTGGCAAAGCTCTTCGATACGAGGCCAGTTGTTTGGTTGGCTTACGTCCATCGCGTTCGATGTTGTCGCAACAGTCGGTTTTGGATCCCATTGACCTGTTTCTAGGTAACGAGGAACAGTGTCATTTTCGTTAGTTGCTGCGATAAAACGCTTAACAGGTAGACCTAGCGCTTTAGCCAATAGACCAGCCGTTAGGTTACCAAAGTTACCACTTGGTACAGAGATAACGAGGTTTTCACGTTGCTCTTTAGTCAGCTGAGAAGCCGCCTCAAAGTAGTAACAGATCTGAGCCATTAAACGGCTGATGTTGATCGAGTTTGCCGAATTAAGACCGATCTCTTTACGCAGTTCAGCGTCATCAAATGAGTCTTTAACTAGAGCCTGACACGCATCAAAGTCACCATCAATCGCCACAGTGTGGATGTTCTTGCCAAGCGTACAGAACAGCTTCTCTTGCAGTGGGCTGATCTTGCCTTTCGGGTAAAGAATCACAACATTGATGTCTTCCATGCCGTAGAAAGCATGCGCAACCGCCGCACCAGTATCACCTGATGTTGCCGTTAAGATAGTGATTTGACCACCATCAGAAACAGCTGCTAAAGATTGAGCCATAAAGCGGCCACCGAAATCTTTAAACGCCAGTGTTGGACCGTGGAAAAGCTCAAGCGCGTAAACGCCGTCTTTTACTTGGTTGATTGGTGCAGGGAATTGGAACGCTGCATCCACCATTTGGTCGATCTGTTCTTTTGGTAATTCATCACCAATCAATGCTGACAGAATCTTTGAGCTACGAGGGACAAAGTCCTCTGCTAGCAGCGCATCGATATCATCAAACTTTGGCAGTTCAGATGGGAAAAATAGACCTTGATTACGGCCTAAGCCTTGACGAACGGCTTGGCCAAAAGAGACTTGTTCATCATTTTCTTTGATGTTGTACAGTTTCATAACTCACTTCCTGTAACGATCGAACCCTGCTTATCTAGGCGACAAACGTGAACGAATCCTTCTTCATTTTGTACGTAATTTTGTTCTAACCAGCGTGCAACACGCTCGGCGACATCTTGTTCTTTGCAAATGCTAAATAGAGTTGGACCACTACCAGAAATACCAGTAGCCAGTGCCCCAGCTGACAGCGCGTATTTACGAGCATCAGCAAACCCTGGAAGCAGTTTCTCACGATATGGTTCAGCGATCACGTCTTTGATCATCTTCGCCGCCAGTTCAGGTTGACCTGAATGACACGCGTGGATAAAGCCCGCTAAGTGACGACCATGAGCAATAATATCCTGACGACGATATTGAGATGGTAGGATCTCTCTCGCTTCAGCCGTTGAGACCTTAATACCCGGATAAGCCATTACCCAGTACCAGTCGTCAAAACACGGCACTTCTTGGCTAATGATGCCTAGCTCTTCAAGCATGAGCTGCACACCCCCAAGGTAACATGGCGCAACGTTATCGTAGTGGATACCGCCTGAAATCTTACCTTCCATTTCGCCCATCAGAGCAAGCAGTTCAGTTTCATTCAGTGGCTGACCGTGAAAACGGTTTAGCGCATCCAGTGCCGCGACAATTGAACATGCACTAGAGCCCAAACCTGAACCGATAGGCATGTTCTTTTCTAGCGTCATTTCCAAAGGCTTTAGCGTAACACCTTTTTTATCAAGCTCTCTCGAGAACACCACCCAGCAGTCGTAGACGATGTTTTCTTTTGCTTCAGTTGGCAGCTTAGAAACAAAGCTGCCTGCAGTTTTAAGTGAGAATGGTTCATCACCGGCTTTAACCATAACTCGGTCACCCAGCAGTGTGCCATCCACTGGAGACACAGCGGCCCCCAGCACATCAAACCCTACACTGACATTACCGATTGATGCAGGAGCATAAACGACAACATCCATATCACTTGAACTCATTCCTAAACTCCTAATTTCCAACCAAGAGTACGCATCACATCAGAGAATACGCCAGCAGCTGTTACTTCAGTACCCGCGCCGTAGCCACGCAGTACTAGAGGGATTGGTTGGTAGTAACGGCTGTAGAATGCTAATGCGTTCTCGCCATCTTTAATCTTGAACATTGGGTCGTCGCCATCAACAGCAGCGATACGAACCTTACACTTACCTTCAGCGATTTCACCCACATAACGAAGTACTTTACCTTCTTCTGCTGCGATAGCTGACTGCTCTTTGAAGTAAGCATCCGCTTCTGGTAGGCGAGCCATGAACTCTTCAACCGTACCTGAATCATCAAAACCCGGTGGCAGAGCTTGGTCTACTTCAACATCTTCAAGTTCAAGCGCCATGCCTGCTTCACGAGCAAGAATAAGCAACTTACGCGCCACATCCATACCAGATAGATCATCTCGAGGATCCGGTTCAGTGAAGCCGTTATCTTTTGCAATATTGGTTGCCTGGCTCAGTGTCATACCTTCATCAAGCTTGCCGAAGATGTAAGACAGTGAACCTGAAAGAATGCCGTTGAACTTCTCAAGTTCATCACCTGCAGAGATAAGGTTCTGTAGGTTTTCGATGACCGGTAGACCTGCACCTACTGTTGTCTCGTACATCAGCTTACGACGTGAGTTGCGTGCAACTTCACGAAGCTGATGGTAGTAAGCCATGCTTGCTGTGTTTGCTTTCTTGTTTGGTGTTACTACGTGGAAACCAGCCGCTAGGAAATCAGCGTACTGCGCCGCAATACCTTCGCTAGACGTACAATCAACCAATACTGGGTTGATGATGTGGTTACGTTGAACCAAAGCCGCTAAACGCGCTAGGCTGAACTCTTCAGTCGCACTCGACATACGGTCACGCCACTGCTCTAGCGGTAGACCATCGCTATCTAGCAATAAGCCTTTGCTGTTTGCTAAACCACATACGCGAATCACGATGCCTTTTTCAGCCAGTTTGCCTTGTTGACGTTGGATCTGGTCAACAAGCTCACCACCAACACCACCAACACCAACAACGAATACGTCAAGGAAGTGCTTAGAGTTAAATAGGTTCTCGTGACACGCTTTGATCGCTTCAGAGATTTTGTCTTCAGGGATAACCGCAGAGATCGCGCGTTCAGAAGAACCTTGCGCAATAGCAACAATGTTGACGTTCACTTCAGCTAAAGAAGAGAAGAATTGAGACGCCACGCCACGTGAAGTGCGCATACCGTCACCCACTAGCGTAACAATCGCGACATCGTCCATGAACTCAACAGGCTCTAATAGGCCATCTTTCAGCTCAAGTTCAAACGCATCTGATAGCACTTGCTTCGCTTTCACTTTGTCAGCCGATTCAATACAGAAGCTGATGCTGTACTCAGAAGAGGATTGAGTAATAAGGACGATAGAAACGCCTGCAGAAGACATCGCGCCGAATACACGACTCGCCATGCCTACCATGCCCTTCATACCTGGGCCTGATACGTTAACCATCGTTAGGTCACTTAGCGTAGTGATGCCTTTGATTGCTAGGTTATCTTCGCCAGTGTCTTGGCCGATCAAAGTACCTGCACCCTGTGGGTTGAAGCTGTTTTTGATTAGACAAGGAATATGGAATTGCGCGATAGGAGCGATAGTCTTCGGATGTAGAACCGAAGCGCCGAAGTAAGAAAGCTCCATCGCTTCTTGATAGCTTAGCGATTTAAGAAGACGAGCATCATCCACTAAACGCGGGTCACAGTTGTAAACACCATCGACATCTGTCCAGATCTCACAACAATCAGCGCGTAGACATGCCGCTAGAACCGCTGCTGAATAATCAGAGCCATTGCGACCAAGCGTTACTAGCTCACCTTTTTCATTACCAGCCGTAAAGCCCGGCATGATGTTCACGTGACCTTGTGGAAGCGGTGATTGACGGAAGTTCTGAGTTGAAACATCCACATCGACCATAGCTTCAAGGTGGTCACCTTTAGCGTATAGGTATTGAACTGGGTCAATCAGGCTTGCTGGCTGGCCTTTCGCTTCAAGTACCGCTTTCATCAACTGGATTGAAATTCGCTCACCTTTACTGATGATGCGAGCATTTACGTGATTTGGGCACATACCCAGTAGGTTAATACCATTCACGAACTGCTTAAGTTGAGCAAGAGAAGTATCGACCTGCTCTTGAAATGCAGAGCCATCGACTGACGGCAATACAGCTTGAATCTCTGCAAACAATGCAGCGAATGATGATTCGATCTCGGTGATCTGTACGTCTGCTTCACCATTTTTTAGTGCTGCTTCAATAACAGCAACCAGCTTATTGGTTGTTTTTCCTGGAGCCGATAGTACAACGGCTAGCTCTTCTTGCTGGGCATTATTAGCGATGATATCTGCTGCTCGTAAAAAACGATCTGCATCAGCTAATGATGAACCTCCAAACTTTAAAACGCGCATCCCTTTCTCCATAAGTCATAAAAATGGTACAAAAAAAGGCCTGTATCTTGTTGGATACAGGCCTTTTTTTTAAAATCCGTTACTTAGCAGCCTGCCCCAACAATGTGAATGTCGGTAATAATAATGGTTGTGGTCATTACTAGGTGGCTTACGTGCTGCATATCAAATTCTCTGCTTGTGCTTTACTCTACGTGTATCAATTTTTACCACTGGACGTCAATGAAAAGTTGCGTTTTTTTTACATTCGCACCGTTTTTCAGAGCAAACCGTCATTTAAGGGATAAAACACCCTGTATAAACCTTCACTTAAGATACTGGATTTACTCATTGAACAGGCAAGAGTGATCAATTGCATATATAGTCATAACAAAATGCTATATCGATTGTGCAGCGAACGTACAAGTTCTGTGCTTTAATTGAACGATAACGTTCGAAGAACAATAATAATGACATCAGGAGTGGGAAATGAAGAGATTACTTATTCTTTTGGCTTTTGCTATGCCTGTTGTTTGTTCAGCGAATAGCTTACCTCTACTACCCAGCCAGATCGATAGTTCTTCTCATAAATTCTTTATCTCCACACAAAACGCGTCGAGTGAAAGCTTCGATACTTGGAAGATAGACAGTGGCTACTCTTATAGCTTGTTTTCAGATGTGGATCTTTACGTCGGTACACGTATCAATAGTGCGGCACTGAAACAGGAAAGTGGATTCTTGAGTGGTGTCAGTTATCAGTTCTCAGAAAGAGTCTCTTTTAACAGTTCTCTACACACCTATAAAGACGAGACCGAAGACAATGAGAAATCGGTAGCCGCAGAGGTTTCCAGCCGAGTGCAACTAACAGATAACCTAGATTTGCATGCCACCCTTGATTATGAAGAGTGGCAGCAAGGTGTTGAAGTGGGACTAGGGTTTCGCTTTTAGTCTCTTTAGCTTGTTCTTTATTAACAGATTAGTGCGGATTGAGATCCAAACTTTTAGTACATCACAAACCATTCCCCGTTCTAATCTATCAACGGCATTCAATTTGAGTCAGTTACGATTCAATTAACAGCTCAGATGAAATTAACACGCCATTCCAATCGGCATAAATATAGTCACCAGGCTGAATCAGTTGATTATGTATAGAGAGTGTCACATTCACTTGGCCGACACCGCGTTTCTCTGTTTTGAATGGCGATGCACCTAACGCCTGAACGCCAAGGTCCATTTGCGACATCATGCCTACATCACGCACCGCACCGTTTACAATCACGCCTTCCCAACCGTTTTCTATCGCGAGAATAGCGAGTTGATCGCCAAGCAGCGCCTTCTGGCATGAGCCATTTCCGTCAACGACAAGCACTTTGCCACAGCCGTCGGTCTCTAAAACCTCGCGAACCTTGGAATTATCGTGATAACAACGAACTGTTACAATTTTTCCAAAGAACGCACCACGTTGGCCGAAGTTCTGCAATGGCATGTTCAGTAGGGTGACTTCGCTTTCAAACTCATCACACAAGTCGGGTGTTATATCGTGCATATATCCTCCGTGAGTAAGGCGTTACCGGTTATGTCAGGCTAGCCTCTATGCTTTTATATGTTATTAAAATTAATCCTTTGTTTTCATTGTTCTATGCTCAATTTATTACTCAATAAAAGTTGATTGAGCATATTTATCTACTAGACTCTTAAGACAGCTTTCAGCTTCCTTGGTTCATAATCCGGTCTTTAGCAGGCAAGATGTGCGAAGCATCTCGAATAATCATTCTTGTTTTGGTGCTAAATAGTCACCATAACATTGGTTAAGTTGTAGCCATACTATTAAAGTTTGTTGCGATACGGCAATTGATGTAAATCAACAAAGTGAATGGAATTAACATTCTCGCGTTGTTAGCATGCTGTTAACATTATAGAATCCACTCCAATCACTAAAAGAATGATTGAAAGGCGTACTGGATCTACGTTATTGGGCAATACTTCAAGGAAGGCAGATAGCTGGAAGTAAGTGTTTTTTTGAAAACTTTAAGTTATCATCAAAAATACATTACCTGTATGTTATGTTTTTGCCTAGAATTTATTCTATTAGCACAGTTTCGTCACAAATTTAGGTACCGCCAAATGCAAACCCCGCAGATTCTTATCGTTGAAGATGAGCAAGTAACTCGTAACACTCTAAAGAGTATTTTTGAAGCAGAGGGATATGCTGTTTTTGAGGCTAGCGACGGTGAAGAGATGCACCAAGTGCTATCTGACAACCAAGTTAACCTTGTAATTATGGACATCAACCTTCCAGGTAAGAATGGCCTACTACTTGCGCGTGAACTACGTGAGCAAGCAAACGTAGCGCTTATGTTCTTAACTGGTCGTGATAATGAAGTTGATAAGATCCTTGGCCTAGAGATCGGCGCTGATGACTACATCACTAAGCCTTTCAACCCTCGTGAACTGACTATCCGTGCACGCAACCTTCTGAACCGTTCAATGAGCACAAGCTCTGTTCAAGAAGAGAAGCGTAGCGTTGAGAAGTATGAGTTCAACGGTTGGGTACTAGATATCAACAGTCGTTCTCTGGTTAGCCCAGATGGCGAAGGCTACAAGCTACCTCGTTCAGAGTTCCGTGCTCTACTTCACTTCTGTGAGAACCCAGGTAAGATCCAAACACGTGCTGACCTTCTTAAGAAGATGACTGGCCGTGAGCTTAAGCCACACGATCGTACTGTAGACGTAACAATCCGTCGTATTCGTAAGCACTTTGAATCTGTTTCTGGTACGCCAGAAATCATCGCAACGATTCACGGTGAAGGCTACCGCTTTTGTGGTGACCTAGAAGACTAATTCGATTCGCGCCTCTTACCATTTAGCACTACTCACCAGTAAGTGTTTTGAACACTAGAAGCGTCATCAATAGTTATTAAAAAGGGAGAATGCCAACGCATTCTCCCTTTTTTATTGTTCTTAATTGGATAAGATTTTAGTAAACCGTATCCACCTTAACGTCTTTCTCTACTAACCACTTCACGGTTTCGCCATCTTTAAGTTCCACCGCCACATCAACAGGCTTGTCACTGTCGATTTCTAGCTGCCATACAAACGCGACTTCCCATTGAGTTTCACTGTGTGTTCTTAAATCAAGATCGTCAGCCGTTACCAACAAGGTGTCTGCACCCTGTTTAACCGTAACACTTTCAACCGCAAGCGTTGCTGGCAGTTGTGAGTCTGACTCTAGGTAGATAGCACCATGTAGGGTCTTATCTTGAGTCTCGCCAATCGTTGGCATCTTGTTGTGCCAAAGGTTGCTTTTCATGGTAACTGTTGCTGCAGATACTTCGACTTGATTATCTTGCTGCCATTCTACTTGTGGCGCAGAACAACCCGCTAATGCCACTACACATGCGGCGAATGCTAATTTTTTCATTATTCTTCTACCTTTGATTTAACCAACTCTTTAAAACTTCAATGTCATTCTGGTATTCGTTATTTATCTCATCAACCCAATCTGAAATGTTCTCCCACCACGCAGGCAAATCTGGAGATTGAGCTTTCTGGGCAACTTGTTGGATGCGTTTCAGACCAATAGAACCTGCAGCACCTTTAATCTTATGTGCCTCAGAAACGATACTGGCTTTATCTTTCGCGACCATGTTGGAGTTCAATATTTCCATATACTCCGGCATCATATCTTCGAACATCGCGATGCTATCCAAAACCAGTTTCGGTCCAACAATATCAACATAAGACTCTAGCATATCAATATCAAGCAAAGTGGTATCAATTTCTGAAAGAACAGGCTTACTCGCGTCGACTTTATCAATGCTCTCAACCTTATCGGTGCCCGCTACCTTCTCAATTACCTCTGGTGCATCTTCGATAAGTTCACTGATGACATCTTGGATAGCTCGAACCGACAAAGGTTTACTGATCGCTTCGTCCATGCCTTTCTGGAAGTACTCTTGCTTGTTGTTTAATACGTTCGCAGTTAACGCCACCAAAGGCGGTAGCTGGCTGTATTTCTCGCGGTAGTATTGAGCAATATCGAAACCCGTCATATCTGGCAGTTGGATATCCAACAACACCAAATCATAGTCTTCAGGATTGAAAGCAATTTGCGCCTCTTTACCCGTCATCACGACTGTCACTTCATGGCCAAGGCTTTCAAGTAGAGAGCGAGCCACTGTGATATTGAGTTCAATGTCTTCGACCATAAAGATCTTAAGATTCGACTGTTTTCTTGGCGTTTTGATCAGAGCCTGAGTATCGTGATTCACTGGAACTCGAATCGAAACCGTAAAGGTACTGCCAAAGCCCTCTTCACTGATGACTTCAATGTGGCCATCCATCATATTAATTAGCTGTTGAGAGACAGCGAGACCAATACCCGTGCCGACAGCGTGCAAGTTGTCCGTGCCCGATTTCACCTGATAGTACATCGCGAAGATCTTCTCGATTTCACTTTCAGGGATACCAATACCAGTATCTTCCACTTCCATCGTAATGTTGGCAAAGTCACCATCAATGTCGGCGCTGACTGTCATCACCACTCCACCATCTTTGGTGAACTTCATCGCGTTACTAACAAGGTTCCACAGTACCTGTCTAAGACGAGTACCATCCACCTCAACAGCAGCTGGAAGATCAGACAATCTTTCTAGATCGAACCTTAACCCTTTCTGCTCAGCCATCAACGCAGAGATACTTTCGATCTCGACAACGAAATCTTCAAAGTTAATAGGCGTAGGGAAGAGTTCAAGCTTACGGCGGTCGAACTTATCCATATCAATAATATCGTTGAAGATATTACCCAGTGTCACCGCGCTCACCTTGATGGTTTGCATCTGCTTGCGCTGTTCGGTGGTCAGTTGGCTATCAAGCAGCATGCGGCTCAAGCCAATGATGCCGTTGAGCGGCGTTCTTAACTCGTGGCTAATAGTTGAGATAAAGGTGGTCTTATCGCGGCTGGCTTTTTCTAACGACTCTTGATGCTCTTTACGTTCAGTAATATCGCGGCCAAAACCAACCAAGCCCAAGTGACGACCATCTTTGCTGTAGAAAGGCACTTTACGCAGTTCGAAGTAACTCTTGCGGCCATCTGGGTATTCAAGCCATTGGTCATAAGTCAGTGCTTGGTTGTCAGCAAATACTTTCTTATCGGTTTCAACAACTTGCTGAGCGACCTCTTTACTGTAAACATCCCAAGGAGTTAAACCAACTAGCTCTTTTTCTGTTTTACCAGTGAGCTCTTCAACCGCACGGTTACAACCAGAGAACACACCATCTTCATTACGGTAGTAAATAAGGTCAGGCGAGGCATCGATAAACGAGCGTAACAGTGCAGTACGTTCTGCGAGTTCAAGCTGAGTACGCTCGCGCTGGAACACCTCGTTTTCGAGATCTTGCATTGCTTCTGCGCGCGCTTCTTCCGCTTTTTCACGCTCTTCAATTTCTTGATTAAGCTTCTCGATATTGAGCTGCATTTTATTGTTGAGTTCTTGGTCTCGCTCACGCATGTCGCCAAGTTTAGAGACCAATTTCGCTAACCTTTGACGTGATTCTTCCAACTGGTCCACGACCACTGACAGAAAATAAACCGCCCAAGGCGTGATCACTAAACCGAAGAAAACTGAACGGACAATGTCGATGTCATCAACATTGCCTTTGAGTGCAAGGGTGATACCGACTTGCACAACAACAGCGAGGGCAACAAGCGCTAGGGCGAGTAAGATAGAAAAGCGGACAATCCCCAGTTTTACGAGTAGATCCACGTAATACTGGGCAAGATTTTTCATGGGTTTCATTTAGCGCTCCATGCGATAAGACTAGCAACATTCTACCCTGTTTGAAGATGGGAGGTAAGCTAGCTACATCACACGCAGCAAGTGTTCAGCGGTAATTTCGAAGGTTAATTAACCAATACAAATACTAACTAAGCAAAAATAGCCGGGGATAATCAAATTGCCAATTTTATAGCGTTAGCGAATTGAGTATGGATGCACCATTGAACGGTTGCGACCGTCTGATTTCGCTTGATACAACGCACTATCAGCCAAGGCAACAGCCGATTCCATTTCATCATCAGGTGTAGGAATGTAAGAGATAATACCAATACTCACCGTGATGAATTCAGAGACTGTCGACTTCTCATGCGCAAGTTCCAATTTTAGGACTTCATCATGAATACGCTGCGCCACCAGCTGAGCACCTTCGGTCGTTGTATTTGGCAGAATAAAGCCGAACTCTTCACCACCATAACGAGCCACACAATCAGATGAACGATTCAACACCTGCTTAAATGCCTGAGAAACCTGAATCAAAGCATCATCGCCTTGTTGGTGTCCGTAAAAGTCGTTGTAGCCTTTAAAGAAGTCGATATCACATAGCATGATCGTCAGTGGCAGCTTCTCACGCACATGATAATGCCACAGTGTAGAGAGCTGTTCATCGAAACGACGTCGGTTAGACACTTTAGTCAGGCTATCCATAAAGCTGAGGCGTTCAAGTTCAAGGTTGGCTTCTTCAAGCTTTTGTTCTGCTAGATAACGCTCTGTAATATCACGCGCCATGATCAACACACCATTAGTGCTCGATGCTGGATCTCTAAACGGTGATTTGACTACATCATACCAAGTAAATGTTCCATCACTTGAGACCACTTTGTCGATATAACGCAGTGATTTACTTTGATGAAGCACTTGATGATCGGTTTCTGATATTCGCGTATAGATGCTATGTGGCACCACATCTTGTAAACGTTTACCGATCAAGTCACTGACTTCAGAGATACCCAGCGCAGCCACAAATGGTTTATTACACGCTTGATAAACCATGTTTTCATTAAAGATACCAATCGAGTCTGGGCTGGCCTCCAGGAGGTTTTGCAAGATGGTGTCACGCTGCGCAAGTGCCACTTCGGTATCTTTTCGCTTCTCCATCTCGCCACGCAGTTTCTGCTGCATGTCATGCCAATCGGTCACATCATGACTAATAGAGAGCGTGCCGATGGTTTCTCCATCTTGGGAAAGCAGCACACTTTGGTAGGTTTCAAGCAAGCAGCTTTTTCCATCTTGATCTGTAGTCCAAGAGCGTTCACTTACACGACCTTTTAATACTCCACCAGAAACACTCAGGGTGCCCTCTTCAGCACGACCATGCCAAAACTTTTTAAACGAGCGATTACTCGTCACTAACTGACCTTTCTGATCTTTCACGTAGATCAGCTCAGACAAAGAATCCAAAGCGGTACGAGCAACATTCAGTTCTCGAACTTCTTGGGACAGTTCTTCGTTAGTGTTTTTATAAGGTGAGGCGTGAATCATCCAAGCCTGCTTATTTCTAAAATGGATCTTACGACCGATCAAGTTGATCTTGAACGACTCAAATTCAGAAAGCGCCCACAGGGAGACCTGCTCGAAGGCTCGAGAGTTGATGTGGTTGGTTAAGTAGTGACGAAAGCTGTTCTCGCTTTCCACAGTAGGAAAGCGAAAATTAACACCGATTTGGCGGATACCAAGCAACTGCATGGCTTGGCGATTGGCATAGAGTATTTCGCCACTTCGAACATCAACAAAGTAGAGTGGCGACGGGGTAGCAAGTAGAAGCGTTTCGATATGCGACTGATAACGAGAATAGAGATGCCAGCAGATGAGAGCAATCAGCAATACAACAACGATATAAATACCGTAGCCATACGCCCTGTCCCACAACCAAGTCATTACCAGTTCCATTTACTCTCAATCTATACCATAAAATCTGCTAGGGAAATGTTACCACTATTTATTGGTTTTATCTGCTGTTACCTACAGTCACCCATTTCTATTAATTGGCCGCGTTTAAAACAGGCAACGTGTACTCGAATGCAGAGCCCGTTTTGATGCCTTGAGCACCGGTTTTATCCAACGAACGACCTATTTCAGTCATCGCTAACCAGCGGTTCTCACACCATAAAGGAGAAAGTAAGGTTGGGCGTCTCGCCGCTGAAGAAACACGGTGATAAACCACGTCCGCAGGCGTGCGTTGAATGATCTCACTCGCGATATCGATGTACTCTTCAAGGCTTGGGGCTTCTAGCTTTCCTGCCTTCCACGCCTTAGCCATGGTACTGCCCTCTACTATATGAAGGCCGTGCAGCTTAATACCATCGGTGCCAACGGCTAATACCTTGTCTAAGGTTTCAAGGTTATCCGCTTTGGTTTCTTTTGGTAGACCAACAATCAGGTGAGTACACACCTTGATACCTAAAGCGCGTGCGCGTTGGGTGATCGTTTGATACACCGCAAAATCGTGGCCGCGGTTAATTCGCTTGAGGGTTTTATCATTGGCGGTTTGCAGGCCAAGCTCGAGCCAAATCTCATAGCCTTGTTTAACGTAGCCCGCTAACAGATCCAACACCGCATCAGGCACACAGTCTGGTCGCGTACCAACACAAAGGCCGACGATCTCTGCACCGGGTGCTTTTAGCGCCTCTTCATACATATTCTTGAGCACTTGCACCTCAGCATAAGTGCTGGTGTACGCCTGAAAGTAAGCCAGGTACTTCTTGGCACGAGCAATCTCACCCGCACGATCTTTTAGCTGGTCAGCAATACTTTGAATTTGAGTTTGTTCATCGGCAAAGGAAGCCACGTTACAAAACGTGCAACCTCCACGGCCAATTGTCCCGTCTCGGTTTGGGCAGCTGAAACCACCATGAAGCGTCAGCTTGTGAACCTTCTCGCCATAACGGCGTTGAAGGTCTTGGCCGATAGTATTGACCAACTCGTGTAATTGCATATTTTCAAAGCACTCAAGTAAATAAGAATGAATATCAGTCTTTTTTGAAAAAAAATTACATCCCTGCAAAATTCGACCAATTAGTTTACTCAAGGCTTTTTGCGAGCAACCTAACAAATATCAATAAACATGCAAAAAATCGGCTCTATTTGCCTAATGTTGCACATTTGTTAGGCATTAAATTCAAAATAAAACGAAAAAAATGGTCTACATGGGTCAACTTTCATTGCAATTCGCCTAGACAAAATTGTAGGATACTTACACATATTGGCTATTTTTGAGTATTTACTTACAACGAAAACTTGCTAATAAGTCGGTGATATCTAACTCCCACCTATATAAACCACTAGTTTGTGGTTAAAAATAAACAGGTATCACTAAGGATTGTTTTTCTCGCAATACTTTTCCTGCGAGATACGGAAAGGATTCAAACCGCCAGCATAGGCAGGTTTAGACCCATAAATATAAAAGGACAAGGCTGACTTTATACAAATAAGTTGCGCCTAGATTTAACTGGAAGGATGTATCTATGGTAGATCAAGAGCAGAACTCACAGGGTCTGTATACTCCTGAATTGGAGCATGACGCTTGTGGTATCGGTTTTGTTGCGCATCTAAAGAATCGCAAATCTCATGATGTAGTAACTCAAGCACTCGATATGCTTGCACGTATGGAACACCGTGGCGGCCAAGGCTGCGATCCGTGTTCTGGTGATGGTGCAGGTATCCTGCTACAGAAGCCGCACGAATTCTTACTAGAAGAAGCCGTAAAGCTTGGAATTAAGCTGCCATCTTTTGAAAAATATGGTGTTGGTGTTGTACTTTTCCCTAAAGATGAACACAAACGTGCACAGTGTCGTGACATTCTAGAACGCAATGCACAACGCCTTGAGTTAGAAGTTATCGGTTACCGTGAACTTCCAACGGACAATTCAATGATTGGTGCTGACCCACTAAGCACTGAACCTCAATTTGAACACGTATTTATTTCTGGCGGCCCTGGTATCACACCAGAAGAGCTTGAGCGTAAACTGTATGTTCTACGTAACTACACGGTTCGTGTATGCCTAGAAAGCGTTTCAAATATCGGTGATGACTTCTACATCAACTCTATGTCTTACAAGACATTGGTGTACAAAGGTCAGCTAACAACTGAACAAGTTCCTCAGTACTTCCTAGATCTGCAAAACCCAACCATGGTGACAGCTCTAGCACTAGTACACTCTCGCTTCTCTACCAATACATTCCCACGTTGGCGTCTAGCTCAGCCTTTCCGTTACATCGCGCACAATGGCGAAATCAATACGGTTCGCGGCAACCTGAACTGGATGAAAGCACGTGAAGCAATCCTAGAATCGGATCTGTTTACACAAGCTGAAATCGACATGCTGCTTCCTATCTGTCAGGAAGGTAGTTCGGATTCATCAAACTTCGATATGGCACTTGAGCTACTTGTTCTTTCAGGTCGTACTCTGCCACACGCGTTGATGATGATGATCCCGGAAGCATGGCAAGAAAACAAAAACATGGATCCAACTCGTCGTGCGTTCTACCAGTACCACGCGAACGTAATGGAACCATGGGATGGCCCAGCATCAGTATGTTTCACCGATGGTGTTCAAGTAGGTGCAACACTTGACCGTAACGGTCTGCGTCCTTCTCGCTACACAGTAACTAAAGACGACTTCCTAGTAATGGCGTCTGAGTCTGGTGTTGTTGAGATTGCACCTGAAAACGTTGAGTACCGTGGTCGTCTACAACCAGGTCGTATCTTCGTTGCTGACCTTGAGCAAGGCCGCATCATTTCTGATGAAGAAGTGAAAGACAGCATTGCTAAAGCACAACCTTACGAAAAGTGGGTTGAAGAGAACCTTCTGAGCCTGAAAAAGCTACCGGATGCGAGCAACGAATTTAGCCAACCTTCTCCAGAGAAACTACTACACAAACAACAATCGTTTGGCGTGAGTTCTGAAGAAGTAAACGAAATCATTCTACCTCTTGCGAAAACAGGCTACGAGCCACTTTCTGCAATGGGTGCTGACTGGCCGCTAGCGATTCTTTCTCACCAATCGCAGCACCTTTCAAACTACTTCAAACAGTTGTTTGCACAAGTAACTAACCCGCCGATCGACCCGATTCGTGAGCGCATGGTTATGTCTCTGAACACTTACCTAGGTAAAGACCAGAACTTACTTGCTGAAACACCTGAGCACTGTCAAAAAGTAGAACTTGAGTCTCCAGTACTGTCTAACTCTGAGTTAGAAAAACTGCGTGCAATCGATAACGAGCACCTTCAGGCGAAGACGCTGGATATCGTATTCCAAGCAAATGGCGACCAAGGTAAGTTAGAGCGCGCACTTAAGCGTATCTGCCAATACGCAGAAGACGCAGTGATTGATGGCTACTCTATCATCCTACTGACAGACCGTGCGGTTAACTCTAACCATGCCGCTATTCCAGCAATGCTGGCGGTTGGCGCGGTTCACCACCACCTAATCCGTAAAGGTCTACGTGCTAAGTGTGACATCGTTGTTGAAACGGGCGACGCTCGTGAGACACACCACTTTGCAACGCTTATCGGTTATGGTGCAAACGCAGTTAACCCATACCTAGTTATTGAAACGATTGTTGAACTGCAACGTACTAAGAAGCTAGATCCAAACGTACACCCACGTGAGTTATTCGATAACTACCGTAAAGGTGTTAACGGCGGTCTACTTAAGATCTTCTCTAAGATGGGGATCTCTACGCTGCAGTCTTACCACGGTGCACAAATCTTTGAAGCACTTGGTGTTAGCAAATCAGTGGTTGAAAAATACTTCACAGGTACTGTTTCTCGTATTCAAGGTCTGACGATCGACGATATCGCGCGAGAAGTATTGGTTCGTCACCGTGTTGGTTACCCAGCTCGTGAAATTCCAGCTCAGATCCTTGATGTTGGTGGTGTTTACCAGTGGAAACAACGTGGTGAGAAACACTTATTCAACCCAGAAACGATTTCTCTACTTCAAGAATCGACGCGTAACAAAGATTACGGTCAGTTCAAGAAGTACGCAAAAGCAGTTGATGACCAAGGCGACAACGCAGCAACGCTACGTAGCCAACTGGACTTCATCAAGAACCCTGCAGGCTCTATTCCTCTAGCAGAAGTAGAACCCATCGAGAACATTCTTAAGCGTTTCGCAACCGGCGCAATGAGCTTTGGTTCAATCTCGCATGAGGCTCACTCAACACTGGCTGTTGCGATGAACCGCATTGGCGCGAAATCAAACTCAGGTGAAGGTGGTGAAGATCCAGCACGTTTCGAACGTAAAGAAAACGGCGACTGGGAACGTTCAGCAATCAAACAGGTGGCTTCTGGTCGCTTTGGTGTAACGTCTTACTACCTATCTAACGCTGATGAGCTACAAATCAAGATGGCTCAAGGTGCGAAACCGGGCGAAGGTGGTCAACTACCTGGTGATAAGGTTGATGACTGGATCGGCGCAACGCGTCACTCGACTCCGGGCGTAGGTCTTATCTCGCCACCGCCACACCACGATATCTACTCAATCGAAGATTTGGCTCAGCTGATCTACGATCTGAAAAACGCGAACCGTAACGGTCGTGTCAACGTGAAGCTAGTATCAGAAGCTGGCGTAGGTACGATTGCATCGGGTGTAGCGAAAGCGAAAGCTGACGTGGTACTTATCGCAGGTTTTGATGGTGGTACGGGTGCATCTCCGATGTCTTCTATCCGTCATACCGGTCTGCCTTGGGAGCTGGGTCTAGCGGAAACGCACCAAACACTACTGAAAAACGGCCTACGTAACCGTATCGTTGTTCAATCTGATGGTCAGATGAAAACACCACGTGATCTTGCAGTAGCAACGTTACTTGGCGCTGAAGAATGGGGCGTAGCAACAGCAGCTCTAGTGGTTGAAGGCTGTATCATGATGCGTAAGTGTCACAAGAATACATGTCCTGTTGGTATCGCTACACAGAACAAGACTCTGCGTGAACGTTTCGACGGCCGCGTAGAAGACGTAGTCACTTTCTTCCAATACATGGCTGAAGGTCTGCGTGAAGTAATGGCTGAACTTGGCTTCCGCTCTATCGATGAGATGGTTGGTCAATCGCACAAACTTAAAGTTCGTGATGACATCGGCCACTGGAAGTACAAGAACCTAGATCTAACACCTGTACTGCACATTGAGCAGGCACGTGAAGAAGATGGTATCTACAACCAGACGCAACAAAACCACAACCTAGAAGACGTTCTAGACCGCAAGTTGATTCAAGCTGCGATTCCAGCTCTTGAGAAAGGCGAAGCCGTGAATGCGAGCTTCCCTATCATCAACACGGACCGCTCTGCTGGTACCATGCTGTCGAACGAAATCTCGAAGGTTTACAAAGACCAAGGTTTACCACAACCAATGAACGTTAAGTTCCACGGTAGTGCTGGCCAATCTTTCGGTGCGTTCCTTGCGAAAGGCGTTAAGTTCGAAGTAGAAGGCGACGCGAACGATTACTGGGGTAAAGGTCTGTCTGGCGGTACTTTGGTACTGTACCCAGATGCGAAATCTTCTATCGTTGCTGAAGATAACATCGTGGTTGGTAACGTATGTTTCTACGGTGCGACCTCAGGTGAATCTTTCATTCGCGGTATGGCAGGCGAACGTTTCTGTGTTCGTAACTCAGGTGCGAAGGTTGTTGTTGAGGGCGTTGGTGACCACGGTTGTGAATACATGACTGGTGGTGTTGCCATTATCCTTGGTTCAACAGGTCGTAACTTTGCTGCGGGCATGAGTGGCGGTGTTGCTTATGTATGGGATAAAGCGGGTGACTTCGAAACCAAGCTGAACTCTGAACTTGTAGACCTAGATCCAATTGAACAAGAAGATAAAGATCTTCTACTAGATATGCTAACGAAGCATGTTGAATTCACAGGAAGTGAAGTTGCTCAGTCTTTCCTAGACAACTTTGAAGCAAGTGTTGCATCGCTAGTTAAAGTAATGCCACGCGACTACAAAGCTGTTCTTGAAAAGCGTAAAGCTGAAGCACAACAGGCACAAACGGAAGAAGTGGAGGCAGTATAATGGGTAAGCCTACTGGATTTTTAGAACACGGTCGTGAGCTTCCAAAGAAGCTCGACCCGTCAGTTCGAATTGAAGACAACAAAGAGTTCGTACTTAACGAAGAGTTTGGTGAAAAGATCAATACTCAAGCCTCTCGTTGTATGGACTGTGGCGTACCTTTCTGTCACAACGGCTGTCCGATTGGTAACATCATCCCAGAATTCAATGATGCGGTTTACCGTGACAGCTGGGAAGAGGCTTGGAACATCCTAAGCTCTACCAACAACTTCCCTGAGTTTACCGGTCGTGTTTGTCCTGCTCCTTGTGAAAGTGCCTGTGTTCTTGGTATCAACCAAGACCCAATCACTATCTGTAATATCGAGAAAACGATTGTCGAAACTGCGTACCGTGAAGGGTACGCAAAACCTAAAACACCACGCTCTCGCACAGGTAAAACTGTCGCAGTTATCGGTTCAGGTCCTGCTGGCTTAGCCGCAGCGGAGCAGCTAAACAGCGCTGGTCACTCGGTAACGGTATTTGAACGTGACGAGAAAGTCGGTGGTCTACTTCGCTTCGGTATCCCAGACTTCAAACTGGGTATGGACGTGATTGATCGTAAGATCAACCTAATGGCTGAAGCGGGCGTTGAGTTTAAAGTTAACCAACACATCGGTGTTGATGTTAACGCTCAGCAGCTACGCCAAGAGTTTGATGTGGTATTGCTAACGGGTGGTTCTACGGTTCCACGTGACTTGCCAATCCCTGGTCGTGAGTTGAAAGGCGTTCACTTTGCCATGGAATTCCTTGGTCAAAACAACCGCCGTGCTAACAACCTAGATCTTAAAACAGAAGAGATTCACGCTAAAGATAAGCACGTTGTGGTTATCGGTGGTGGTGATACTGGTTCTGACTGTGTGGGCACATCAAACCGTCATAAGGCAGCGAGCATTACTCAGGTTGAGATCATGCCGATCCCACCAGAGAAGCGCCCTGCAAACATGCCTTGGCCTCAATACCCAATGATCATGAAAACCACCACTTCTCACGAAGAAGGTTGTGAACGTCACTGGAACATCTTAACCAAAGAGTTCATCGGTAACGAGCAAGGTCAAGTGACGGGTCTACGTATTGCTGACATCGTTTGGCAAGATGCGAAACCAGGTGAGCGTCCAGGCTTTGATGAAGTCGCGAACTCTGAACGTGTTATTCCTTGTGACATGGCATTCCTAGCAATGGGCTTCTTACACCCGGAGCCAACCGGCGTGCTTGCTCAACTAGACATTAAACTGGACGAGCGCGGTAACGTCGCTTCTGAAGGTTTTGCAACGAACCAGAAAGGCGTTTTCGCTGCTGGTGATATGCGTACTGGTCAATCTCTAGTTGTACGTTGTATTAATGAAGGTCGTGAATGTGCAATTGCGATTGATGACTTCTTAATGGGTAACTCAAACTTAGAAGCGAAAGCTGATTCACTCATGCTTTCCGCATAATATTTCTCGGGCTAACGTCAATTACGTTAGCCTAGAGGAAAAGCAATACCCTTCCTAACTTTTATATTTGGCTAGCACTCGATGCTAGCCTTTTTTCTATCTGGCCTTTGGCGTTTTCAAAATCATCCTGTTGTATATGTTAAATCTCGTTAACATTCACCTTATATATCTCATTGATATCCATCGACTATTTTAGATTATTAAGTGGCTAATCGCGTTTATGCATGATAATTAACCATGAACTTGACCTTAAACACAATTAGCTATACGTTGTAAAGCTGATGAAAATAAAATCAATCGGTTTTGTTAACACAACCAATAACGTTTTAACTGGCTAAAGCAAACTATCAGTTTATAAAAAACAACAAGTATATGAATAGTTAGTCATTTACTGTCTGGATGACAGAGAAGCAAAAGGGAGAATTGCAATGGCTCTATATGATCCTAGTCTTGAAAAAGACAACTGTGGATTTGGTTTAATAGCGCAAATGGAAGGCCAACCTAGTCATAAGTTGGTAAGAACTGCTATTTCAGCCCTCGATCGCATGACACACCGTGGTGGTATCGCTGCGGATGGTAAAACCGGGGATGGCTGTGGCTTATTACTACAGAAGCCTGACTCTTATCTCAGAATTATTGCTGAAGAGAATAACTTCAAGCTCGGCAAGCAATACGCTGTCGGCATGATTTTCTTCAGCCAAGATCCAATCAAAGCGCAATCCGCGCAAGACATCGTCAATAAAGAGCTAGCTCAAGAGACCTTAACGGTTGCAGGTTGGCGCGTAGTACCGACCAACACCGACGTATTAGGTCCGATTGCCAAAGATTCAGTTCCCAATATTCAGCAAGTGTTTATCTCGGCCCCCGCGGGTTGGCGTGAACGCGATATTGAACGACGCCTTTATATCGCTCGTCGCAGAATTGAAAAACAGATCACCGAAGACAAAGATTTCTATATTTGTAGCCTTTCAACACAAGTAATGGTCTACAAAGGTCTGTGTATGCCAGCCGATCTTCCGCGATTTTACCTCGATCTTGCAGACTTACGTATGGAATCTGCAATATGTCTGTTCCACCAGCGTTTCTCAACCAATACTCAACCACGCTGGCCACTGGCTCAACCATTCCGCTATTTAGCGCACAATGGTGAGATCAATACCATTGAAGGTAACCGACAATGGGCTAAGGCTCGTGCCTATAAATTCTCTTCGCCGTTGCTGCCAGATTTACAAACCGCCGCACCCTTTGTGAATGAGACAGGCTCAGATTCATCAAGCCTAGATAACATGCTCGACCTGTTCCTTGCCGGTGGTATGGATGTGTTCCGAGCGATGCGCATGCTTGTGCCGCCCGCTTGGCAAAACCACCCAGATATGGACCCAGATCTACGTGCATTCTACGACTTCAACTCCAAGCACATGGAACCGTGGGATGGCCCTGCAGGTATCGTACTTTCTGATGGTCGTTACGCTGCGTGTAACCTCGATAGAAACGGCCTGCGTCCTGCGCGTTATGTGATTACCAAAGACAATCTAATCACGCTCGCATCAGAAGTCGGTATCTGGAACTACGCACCGGATGAAGTCGCAGAGAAAGGCCGTGTTGGCCCGGGCGAACTGTTGGTAATAGATACTCGCCGCGGCAAGCTATGGCAATCTAATGAGATCGACAATGACCTCAAAGGCCGCCACCCATATAAAGAGTGGATGGAAAAGAACGTTCACAAGTTAACGCCATTTTCTGCGCTGCAAGATGAGCAAGTCGGTAAGCGCAGCTTTGACGATGACACGCTCAAGACCTACCAAAAACAGTTTGCGATGAGCAACGAAGAGTCCGACCAAGTGCTGCGTGTGCTTGGTGATATGGGACAGGAAGCGGTAGGCTCAATGGGCGATGATACGCCGATGGCTGTGCTCTCTTCAAAAGAGCGTCTGGTTACTGATTACTTCCGCCAGAAATTTGCACAGGTCACCAACCCACCGATTGATCCACTGCGTGAAAAACACGTGATGTCTTTGGCGACCAGTATTGGTAAAGAGATGAACGTGTTCTGTGAAACAGACGGTCACGCCTATCGTGTCACGTTTGATTCACCAGTACTGCTTTACTCTGACATGCAGCAGCTTCTGCAGTTGAGTCAAAAACATTATCGTCATGTCATTCTCAGCATGCACTACGATCCTAACCATCAAGACCTTGAACAAGCAATCAAAGCAGTATGTGATAGCGCCGAACAAGAAGTCAGCGAAGGTGCGGTTTTAGTTGTGCTGTCGGACAAAGGTTTAGATAAAGGAAAACTACCGATCCCTGCAGCCATGTTGGTTGGTGCGGTGCAAACAAGGCTTGCTGATACCAACCTGCGTTGTGATGCCAACATCGTTGTTGAGACAGCAACTGCGCGCGACCCACACCAATTTGCTGTGCTGCTTGGCTTCGGTGCAACCGCGGTTTACCCATACCTCGCTTATGAAGCGTTAGGTAAAATGTTGGATGATGGCTCTTTAGATAAAGATTATCGTGCCGCAATGCAAAATTACCAAAACGGCATCAACAAAGGTCTGTACAAGATCATGTCGAAGATGGGAATTTCAACCATTGCCTCTTATCGCTGTTCACAGCTTTTCGAAGCCGTTGGCCTTCATTCCGATGTTGTTGAGCTCTGTTTCCGCGGAGTTACTACTCGAATCCAAGGCGCAAGCTTTAGCGATTTCCAGCAAGATATCTATAACTTATCTCGTAAAGCCTGGACTAAGCGTAAGCCAATCGAGCACGGTGGTTTACTCAAATACGTACACGGCGGCGAATATCACGCCTATAACCCTGATGTGGTTGGCACTCTGCAAACTGCAGTAAAAACAGGTGAGACATCGGATTATCTCTCTTTTGCTAAGCAAGTAAATGCTCGTCCAGCTGCGATGTTACGCGACTTAATGAGCCTCAAAAAAGCCGATCAGCCTCTACCACTAGAGCAAGTCGAGCCTAACAGCGATCTGTTTAAACGCTTCGACTCTGCGGCAATGTCGATCGGTGCTTTGAGCCCAGAAGCGCATGAAGCATTAGCAATGGCGATGAACCGCTTGGGTGGTTACTCAAACTCTGGTGAAGGTGGTGAAGACCCTCGACGCTTTGGTACTGACCGTAACTCTCGTATCAAGCAGATAGCTTCCGGTCGTTTTGGTGTGACGCCACATTACTTAACCAATGCGGATGTTTTGCAGATCAAGGTCGCGCAAGGTGCGAAGCCTGGAGAAGGTGGTCAACTGCCCGGCCATAAAGTTACCGCAGAAATCGCTAAGCTGAGATATTCAGTTCAAGGGGTGACACTGATCTCCCCTCCTCCACATCACGATATTTATTCTATCGAGGATCTAGCGCAGCTGATTTTCGACCTTAAACAAGTGAACCCTAAAGCCTTGGTTTCAGTAAAGTTAGTATCGGAACCGGGTGTAGGCACGATTGCAACTGGTGTAGCGAAAGCCTATGCCGATCTGATCACCATTTCTGGCTACGATGGCGGTACCGCGGCAAGCCCTCTAACCTCGGTAAAATACGCAGGTTGCCCTTGGGAGCTTGGCTTAGCAGAAACTCAACAAGCACTGGTTGCTAACGGGCTTCGTCATAAGATCCGCCTGCAAGTCGATGGTGGTTTAAAAACTGGCCTTGATGTGATTAAAGGTGCGATTCTCGGTGCAGAAAGCTTTGGTTTTGGTACCGCGCCAATGGTCGCAATGGGTTGTAAGTTCTTACGAATTTGTCACCTAAACAACTGTGCGACGGGTGTTGCGACTCAAGATGAAACACTACGCCGCGAATACTTCAAAGGCCTGCCAGACATGGTGGTGAACTACTTTACAGGCCTAGCCGATGAAGTTCGCCAATACCTTGCAGAACTCGGCGTAGAAAAACTCACGGACCTGATTGGTCGTACTGACTTACTTGAAGCCGTTCAAGGCCTCACCGCGAAACAGAACAAGCTCGATCTCTCTTCAATACTCGAAGCTCCGGTATCTCCAGAAGGTCACCCACTGTTTTGGACCGAGCCAAACGCACCATTTGATAAAGCTCAGCTCAACCAGCAGATTCTGGATGATGCACTCGATGCAATTGAGAAACGTCAATCCACCAGCCTTTACTACAACGTGATCAACACAGACCGCTCGATTGGTGCTCGTATCTCTGGTGAAATTGCTAAGCGATACGGCAACCAAGGGATGGCAGGTTCACCAATCAAGTTATATCTCGACGGTACAGCAGGCCAATCTTTTGCGGTTTGGAACGCAGGCGGCGTTGAGCTTTACCTAACAGGCGATGCCAATGACTATGTTGGCAAAGGCATGGCTGGCGGCAAAGTGGTTATCAAGCCTCACCAAGGCACCGCATTTACTTGTAACGAAGCGACCATCATAGGCAACACCTGTCTGTATGGCGCAACTGGAGGCAAGCTGTTTGCAGCTGGTACGGCTGGCGAACGATTTGGCGTACGTAACTCAGGTACGGTTGCTGTGATTGAAGGCGCTGGTGACAACGCCTGTGAATACATGACCGGCGGTATTGTTGCCATTCTTGGCGCAACTGGCGTCAACTTCGGCGCCGGTATGACAGGTGGTTTTGCTTATGTCATGGATAAGAACGAAGACTTCCAAGGTCGAGTAAATAACGAGTCGGTCGAGGCACTTTCTCTGTCTGACTTATTTATCCACCAAGAACATCTGCGTGGCTTAATTGCAGAGCACTTAGAAGAGACTGGCTCAGTACACGCTGAAGCTATTCTGGCGAACTTTGATGAATGGATTCCGAAGTTCTACCTAGTGAAGCCGAAGACGGCGGACCTTAATACCTTGCTCGGTCATCAAAGCCGCAGCTCTGCTGAACTTCGTGTTCAAGCGCAATAATTGGAAGGAGCCAATAATGAGCCAGAATGTATACCAATTTATTGATGTGAATCGCGTAGATCCAGCGAAGAAACCAATCAAAATTCGTAAGATTGAGTTTGTAGAGATCTACGAACCTTTCACTAAACAACAAGCTAAGGCGCAAGCTGACCGCTGTTTAGACTGTGGTAATCCTTACTGTGAATGGAAGTGCCCAGTCCACAACTACATCCCTCAATGGCTCAAGCTTGCCAATGAAGGGCGCATTATCGAAGCGGCTGAACTGTCCCACCAAACCAACAGCTTGCCTGAGGTTTGCGGACGAGTTTGTCCTCAAGACCGTTTGTGTGAAGGCTCTTGTACCCTCAACGACGATTTCGGCGCAGTAACCATCGGCAACATTGAAAAATACATCAATGACAAAGCGTTTGAGATGGGTTGGAAGCCAGACATGTCGCATGTCGAATGGACTGATAAAAAGGTCGCAATCATCGGTGCAGGCCCCGCAGGTCTTGCTGCTGCTGATATCTTAGTTCGAAACGGTGTGAAGGCCGTAGTATTTGACCGCTATCCGGAGATCGGTGGCCTACTGACGTTTGGTATTCCATCGTTCAAGCTTGAGAAAGGCATCATGGAAAATCGTCGCCGTATCTTTAGCGAGATGGGCGTCGAGTTCCAAATGAATACCGAAGTCGGCAAAGATGTACAACTTCAGCAACTCGTCGATGACTACGACGCTGTTTTCCTTGGTGTCGGCACCTATAAAAACATGCGTGCGGGTTTAGACAACGAAGATGCACCGGGTGTTTATGATGCTCTGCCATTCTTGATTTCTAATACCTACAAGGTCATGGAACTGGAAAACCCAACCCCATTTATCGATATGCAAGGTAAGAAAGTCGTCGTGCTTGGTGGTGGTGATACGGCGATGGACTGCGTTCGAACCTCTATTCGTCAGAATGCGGCAGATGTGGTGTGTGCTTACCGCCGAGATGAAGCCAACATGCCAGGTTCTCGCCGTGAGGTAAAAAATGCACGTGAAGAGGGGGTGAAGTTCAAGTTCAACCTACAACCTATCGGCTTAGAGCTTAACAGCGCTGGTCATGTGGTTGGTGTGAAATTCGTGAAAACCGCTTTGGGTGAGCCTGATGAAGCAGGCCGTCGTCGTCCAGAACCTGTCGAAGGCAGTGAGCATGTTCTTGAGGCTGATGCCGTAATTATGGCATTTGGTTTCCAACCTCATACGATGGAATGGCTAGAACCTTTCGGTGTGGAGCTCGATCAGTGGGGTCGCATCAAGGCTCCTAACAAACAAGAGTTTCAATACCAAACCACCAACAGCAAGATATTTGCAGGTGGCGATGCGGTTCGAGGATCTGACTTAGTGGTGACCGCTATCGATGAAGGCCGTAAAGCCGCAGAAGGGATCTTGGACTACCTAGAAGTGTGACTAATCTAAGGTATCCTTTATTACTCAGGCCGTTACTATAAAAAAGGGATCCAATGATGGATCCTTTTTTGAATTAGATACGTTTATCACAAGCATATCGAAAAATACGTAAAACAATCGCAAACAAGCCAATACCTATAACTACAATTAAAACAACGCCATAGGAAACACTATGAAAAAAGCCGCTCTCCTCTCTCTATCTCTTTTGACTTTAACCGCTTGCAGCCAAGGAATCACGGACATGAAAGACAGAACTTCATCACCTTGTGGAGACAAACCAAACTGCGTATCAACTCAAGATGACCGTGAGCAGCACGCATTGGCCGCGTTTGAGTTGTCAGATTCAGCGAACTTGGATGCGATTGAGCAGGTTGCACTAACCTTACCGGGATCGAAAACCGCGAGTAAAACAGAAGATTATCTGCGTGTTGAATGTACCTCTCGCATCATGCGTTTTGTCGATGACTTAGAGCTTAAGATCACGGATGGCAAACTGATCGTGCGTTCAGAGTCTCGTACTGGCCATTCTGATTTTGGCGTAAACCGAAAACGAGCTGAACAACTTCGTGCTAGCTTGAAAAGCGAAGACCTAATCAAATAGATAAAAGAATACGCAGATAAATCACTACTATTCGGATGAGAAGTGCCTCTGGGCAGTCGCTCGACACTTCTTATCCATGCTACAATTTCGCTCTACTGTTTAAATATTATTTATTAAGAGACTACACATGAAAATCGGCATCATTGGCGCAATGGAGCAAGAAGTTGCGATCCTAAAAGCAGCAATTTCAGACATTACTGAAGTTAATAAAGGCGGTTGTACCTTTTTCTCTGGTCAGCTAAATGGTGTTGACGTTGTTTTGCTTCAATCTGGCATTGGTAAAGTAGCAGCGGCTGTTGGTACTTCAATCCTACTAAGCGAATACCAACCAGATGTCGTTCTTAACACGGGCTCTGCTGGCGGTTTTGATTCAACACTGAACCTTGGCGATGTGGTTATCTCTACTGAAGTTCGTCACCACGATGCAGACGTTACGGCTTTCGGTTACGAAATCGGCCAAATGGCAGGTCAACCTGCAGCGTTCAAAGCTGACGACAAGCTGATGGCTGTTGCAGAACAAGCACTAGCACAAATGGAAGATAAGCACGCCGTTCGTGGCCTTATCTGTACTGGTGACGCATTTGTTTGTACAGCAGAACGCCAAGAGTTCATCCGTAAGCACTTCCCATCAGTGGTAGCTGTAGAGATGGAAGCATCGGCTATCGCTCAAGCTTGTCACCAATTCCAAGTACCATTCGTGGTTGTTCGTGCAATCTCTGATGTTGCAGACAAAGAATCACCAATGAGCTTCGAAGAGTTCCTGCCACTAGCAGCGCAAAGCTCTTCTGAAATGGTTATCAAGATGGTTGCCCTACTAAAGTAAGCGACTAGACATGCAAACACTGTTTGATCAGGTATTTGCAAATGGCGTGCTCCTTGTGATGTGGGGAGCACTGCTTTTTCATTTAATTTTACCTATCCCCCATGCCGCACACCCCACGACCTTATGGCATAAGTTTGCTGAGCTTTTAGCAAGCAAGGTTAATAACAACCACAACTATTCCCAAAGCTTAATCTCAGGTACATTAGCTTGGGGGTTAATGGTACTGCCAACTCTGGTTATTCTCTTGGCACTGCAATCGTTGGTTTGGCAATCTCAACTGTTTGAATTGGCACTGTTATTACTCGCGATTGATTGGCGCAATAATGAAAAGCTGGCTAACCAACTGATCAAAGCACTTGGCCGAGAAGATAAAGCGGCCGCTCGTCAGTTACTGGCTCCGATTGTCAATCGTCAAACCGAATCACTTTCGTCACTTGGCCTCGGCAAAGCCGCCACAGAAACCATCATCATGGGTTACGCTCGTAACGTAGTTTGTGTGTTTTTCTGGTACGCCATTGGTGGTGGAATCGCTGCGTTAATGTATCGCCTTGTGGTCGAGTTAGCTCGAGCTTGGTCGCCAAGTCGCAAGCAATTTTCTCCGTTCGGCTCAACGGCGATCAAGATAGTCGCGATTCTCGAATTTATACCGATGCGTTTGTTTGCTTTGATGATCGTATGTGGTGATAAAGCAACGCACACATTTAAGATGATGTTAGTCCAAAGTCGCTCTTGGCCACTACCCGGCCCAGCCTGGTTGATCACGGCTGTTGGCAACAAGCTTGAACTATCATTGGGTGGCCCTGCGATTTACGACAACACTAAAGCCATTCGCGCAAAATTAGGCGGAAGAATCGCACCGTCAGCTCTGCATCTATCTCAGGTTCAGAAACTACTCTTTGGTCGCATCGCTATCTGGATATTTTTACAAAGCCTAGCCTTACTATTTATTCACCAAGGGATTTAGAGTGGAATCTTCAGCACTTGTTACAAGCCTTACTATTTTGTCTTCCAGCTTATGGCTGCCTTTATCATTTGCAGAAGAAGTACCACTGACTCAAGAACAAGTACAGCCGGCTCAACGCGTGGTCAGCCTTGCTCCTCATGCCACTGAACTCGCGTACAGCGCAGGTTTAGGTAACAACCTTGTCGCCGTAAGTGAACGAAGTGATTACCCACCACAAGCCGATAAGCTTGAAAAAGTGGCAAACTATCAAGGTATCAAGGTTGAGAAGATCATCGCACTTCAGCCTGATTTGATTCTTGCGTGGCCAGCGGGAAACCCGCCCAGAGAGCTCGCGAAACTAGAGCAATTTGGTTTTAATATTTACTACTCCAAGACCAAAAGCCTAGACAGTATCGCAACCAATATTGAACAACTGAGCCAATACGCTAGCGATCCAAGTATTGGCGAAAATAACGCTCAGCAATACAGAGAGCAGCTCAACGCCTTGAGACTAAAATACAAAGATGCCGAGTCAGTAAACTACTTCTACCAACTCAGTGAAAAGCCGATCATCACTGTTGCTCAAGGACACTGGCCAAGTGAGGTGTTTGAGTTTTGTGGTGGACACAATATTTTTGAAGACAGCGCCTCGCCATATCCGCAAGTTGGTATTGAACAAGTTGTATTAAGAAAACCGCAAGTGATCTTCACTTCTCAGCACGCGATTGAGAATGGAACCATGTGGCAAACATGGGAAGATGAAATCCCAGCAGTCGCTCAAAATCAGATTTGGTCCCTCAATTCAGACTGGATTAATCGCCCGACAACAAGAACTTTGAAAGCGATCCAACAAGTATGCGATTTCTTCGATAGAGCTAGGCAAAATCACTAACTATTTGCTGCGTTTTTTCGTACAATTCGCCACCGACCTGTCCCTACAATTTTAACTATAAGAGCACCAGTATCATGGACTCCATGCTGCTTTATATTATCGATTTATTTGGCACTGCCATCTTTGCTGTCTCAGGCGTATTTGTCGCAGGCCGTCTTAAGATGGATCCCTTTGGCGTAGCCGTTCTAGGCAGTGTTACCGCAATTGGTGGCGGCACAATTCGTGACATGGCATTGGGTGCAACTCCCGTGTTTTGGATCACCGATACCACCTACCTTTGGGTCATCATCATCACCTGTTTGTTGACCATGATTATTGTAAGACGCCCGAAACGTCTGGCTTGGTGGATATTGCCGGTATGTGATGCGATTGGCCTAGCGGTGTTTGTTGGCATTGGTGTAGAAAAAGCACTTATCTATCAAGATTCAGCACTAGTGGCGATCATCATGGGTGTCATCACCGGCTGCGGTGGCGGTATTATCCGCGACGTACTTGCCCGTGAAGTGCCTATGATTCTAAGAAGTGAAGTCTACGCGACCGCTTGTATCATTGGTGGCGCTTTCCATACCGTGGCGATCAGCATGGGGCACGACTCAGAAACTGCATTTCTGGCCGGCGTGTTCTCAACACTATTGATCAGGCTTGGCGCTATTCGTTGGCATTTATCATTGCCGACCTTCGCCATCAAATAAGCTATCGTTACAAAGTGAAAGGCTCCGCAAAGGGGCCTCTATCATCTACATTTTAGTGTGAACTAAGCAGCCTTCACGAAATGACCTGCTACGAAATACCAATCCCTTCCAATTTTCATCATTGATTTGTGTGCGTTTACTCGCACACGTTTAAGAGGCCTCTCTCGTACACAAATTGCAAAATATCTCCAAGTCAGTCGAACCAAGATAAATAAGTGGGGGGATTGAGGTTAGCCCCCCCCCTTTAATTACACCTGTATAAGCTATCGCTCACAAACGGTAAAGTTAAATATTGGAATAAATATAAAGGTGCTGCTCACCACATAGCCATAGACTCAACAGAACTCAGGACCTTTAGAGAGAGTGAGTAAAAGATGAAAAACATGGCTCGAAAAGCAGAGAACATAGCGTAAGCTTTGACGTTGATATCCACGAAGCCATTAGTTATTAGATTAGCCTTGTAAAGCTTGGCGATAATGAGGTGATGCCAACATTATTTATTTCTTTACGTAGAAAGATCCGCGCCGTCTCAGAGGGGGGAGACTTACGACACAAAAATTCAGCACTTTGGAAAGACGGACATCCCAGAAATGAAAGAGTAACAGCTCTGAAAAATGGGATTATAACGGAGTGGAAAGCCAAGCTTGGTTATCACTACCTGAAATCGCAATGCCGCGATATAAAGGGCTATTCAGTGGTCAATTAAGCTTGAGATATTACAACGTTCAAGGGGCAAATCTTGTCGTTAATATATGATTATATTGAAATTCACCTCATTATCACGCCGAAAAACTGGTTAAGTTCGAAGATTACAAACCTCAAATTGCAACAAAAAGAATCAATTAGACACTCTCTCACAAAAAAACTTACCATCTGGTTAGTAAAAAAAGTGACCGCCATCAAACTTTCTAGTTAAAGTTCCTTATCTACAACCATAAGCTCACTCAATCAAAATAAACCCATCGATAAAAATCTGAACAAACATCACAAAAATGGAACGCTCATCGGCACCAATAAATTATGTTACAAATGGTTTCTAGTGCAAACTCAATTTGCGCATGGCTACAATGACGCGCTCAAAAGTCAATCAGACATAAGTGTTCGAAAAAGCACTTTTAAAACTCAACTAGCCCATAGAAACTGAGTTTATAGAAACAGTACGCATCTGCTTGGCGATCAATTATCGAGCAATTGAGATGGTTATTAACCTTTAATCACGAAATAGAAATCACCCAAAATAAATTATTGACATTGGAATGGTTGTACGTAAAAAACCTGACAGAACTTTTTATTACAAATATAATTTATTACACTTCCATGACAATTAACAAAAATAAAATAAAAGTGAAACAATTAATGCATTTGACTTAATTGTTCTACGTGGATTAACCTTTTAGAACACAAACACTAATTAGGGGATTAAAATGAACGACTCAATTAAAGAAGCTAGACTTAAGAACAACATGAAGAACCCAATTGTTGCCATAGCACTTGGCTTCTTTATTCCAGGTGCTGGTCAAATGTACGCAGGAAGCGTCATGTGGGGTATTATTAATCTAATCATTGCTATTGTATGTGCAATTACCGTGATTGCATCTCCAATTAGTTTCATCATTTGGGCTGTAGCACTATTTATGGGTTACAAAGGCACAAAAGAGTTTAACAACAAAGTATTGGATACAGCGGAAAGCCAAGCCTAGTCTTTGCAAGAGCAATCGCACAATATATACACTCAATAGTTTGATTTAGTGGCTAGTCAAAGCCAAACTGACGACTTAAATAAAGACCTTTAACTAATATTAAAGTTACCATAATGACGATTAGAATCTTCACCATTAGCCTTGCTACTATTCTTATAACTGGCTGTGGCAACGACTCGAAAAAAGTTGAGTCTCTTGTTGAACAAGGCATCATTGAAGCAACTGGAGCTACTATGGGGCTTGTAGAAACGACCATCGATAAAATCAACTGCTCAAAGAAAAAACACCCTAATGTTAGAAATACATCATACTTTTGCGATGTATCTATCACAGTAGCAAATAAAGACTTTGGCATTGAAGAGGCAATTTCTGAATCAGGTTATTTTGACTTTGATGGTAAAGAGACAATTACCCCTCTCGACTAATTTCAATCTATTAATTTAAAACACAAAATAGAACAATCGATTATCAAATGACATAGTTCAAGCTGTTTTATCAAAATTTAAATAACATATGGTGACCAAAATTATCTAAATTATTTTTGGTCACTACCTATTGCTATGAAAAATATATTTAAAAAGATCACCGTAAATCTTTAAATAATATAAAACCTATGGTGATATCTTATATGAAATATATAAAATTAATTTTACCATGTTTAGCCACTTTCATGATTTTTTGGGGCAACACTAGTAATGCAAATTACTTAGCACCAAAAAAAATCGCTATTAAAGCAGAAAGCGAACATATCGCTTTTGAACAAGCACAATTCAAGCTTGCTAAGCAACTCTTCAGCAAAGTAAGTGCTGAAACTGTTTCAAGTTGCCAAACTATTGCAGACCAAACCCATTGTTTATTCGAAGACAAATCCACTATCTCTTCTATTCCAATTGAAGTGAGCCACCTATCTCTGCACTCACAAACTTGTGGTGATGTTCTTTGTCAATATCAGTTCTCTGTTGATGTGCAAACATGGTATCAGCAACTGACCACTCAACTGAGCACCAGTTTAAAGTCTTTTGACCAACTGGTTAGTGATGACATTCTATCCTGGGATAATTTTCTTCGTATGGAAAAAGCTCGGGATGAATTAGCTCAAAATAAATATCGTGTGATGATTTTATCCTCAATAGCTCCAAACCAAGCGAGTTCTTTATTGCAGGACTACCACCAAAGTGAAGTGCGTATAAACGAACGCATCAGTCAAACGCCCGTTAAGTTCTTAACTGCTGGAGACCTTTTATCTCAGCAAGTCACTAATGCACTCACTCATAAGTTCGTGGTTGATCAAGATAACGGTCTACCAATTTATATCGAATCACTCTCTAAGCAAGGCCATAGTCACAATCGAGCAGTCTCGCACAAGACAATACGTTTGAAGCTATTGGAACCTCAGGATCTCTCTAAAGTTGTTCAACAAATTGAGTTTAGTGAGCGGGCGATTGCGAACGATGTGATCATCGCAAAAGAGCAAGCAAGCAACACCATTTTGACCAAAATAAACCAACACACCTTCTACGAATTGTTTTTAGGTAGGGAAAAATAATGAAATTAAAGACTGGATTCGTGTTAACCGTGCTAGCAATCGCGGGTTGTGCGTCCCCCTCTACTGAGCAAATCGCCTTTGAAGATCGTCAGCTCACACTCAATGATGTAAAAACACAATGCGAAGAGATGGGAACCGAATTCACGAGCATTCGACGCGGTTTTGACAATATTTCTCGCGCTATGGTTTCACTTCAACACCGTCAATGTCGAGTTGTCGAACAGTTCAATATAACCCAACAAGAGTACGCTGACGTCGCTGGCTTTATTCATAGTAATCGACACCTAAACGGTGAAGAGTTTGATGCAGAAATCGAGCGATTCGATGCTCTACTTCCTAATTCTGATCGGGTTCGCCCCAAGATAGAACGCTACCAGCTCGCTTTACGTCGAATCATGAATGAAAACGAAGAATTAACCGCTGATTTATTGGGGTTTTCTGCGGAAGTAAGTCTTCTGGTTTGGGATGAGCCTTTAGTCCTTTTACCGATTAGCACAAAAGCTGGTACCGCATTTGATGAAATGCGTGAACGCAAATCTTTAATCGAACTTGCCAACGACATGATTCAGTTGGACAAAGCGACCCTTGAGCAAATTCAAGCTTACGATAACCACATCAAACAGAAGGTAAAATCATAATGCGCTTTCAAACCACGGTCGCACTATTTGGCTTAGTCTCAATCGCTGGGTGCCAGTCTACACAGCCTTCACAAACCGTTTCAAAAGCCAACCAAGCGACCTCGAGTTCGAATGTTATCGTTGGTAAATCTGCACATGACTTTTCTGATGATGATATCCAAGTGCCTGCTTACTTTAATACCCAAGGTCTTCAGTTTTGTTCATATGAGGCGGTTGAAACAGACTCACGTTGCCCGCTTGCACGCAAAACGATTCGAGTTCACTTTAATGATATCAATACGCAACTTAATCGTGGTGAGCAACAAAGCTCAGGTAAAGTATTTGATGAGCTCCACACCAGCATTAATGCCTTCAACGTCGATGGCTTAGTTGCTGCTCTGGAGAACCAATTTGCTGGTGTAAACCGCTTCAGAATCATCACTGCGGATAGTGACGCTGTCAATCAATCACTTGAGCGTATTTTAGCGGAAGAAGGCGCAAACCAAGTTGCTGAGCGCAACAGCCAACGTGCGGCAGTATCGACAGATTACGTGATGGCCATTGATGTCACTAAATCAGCCGACATGATGTTCGGTGCGGAGCAATCACTATTTCACTCATCAATGGACATGAGCACAGGCTTTATTGACCCTTACACTCGCGAGCGTCTGAGCTATCCAAATATTGGCCGTACAACGACCTCCAACTTTGATGTGCGCCCTAAGGGTGACTTCGCATCGATTATTGTCAACGGTAATTACTACCGAGGCTTTAATTACACTAGCCCGCAAGATGTCAGTGGTGTGATGGCTGATATGGCCACTCGCAGCTTCGACGTCATGCTGAGCCGTTTACTAACCGAGATGCCCGCTACTTCGCAAGTGCTGGGTATTCGGGGAAATCAGATCTCATTAGACCGTGGCCAAAATGCAGGTATTTTGCCAAATGAAACAATGGTGATCTTTGAATATTCAGCGGGATTTGTTGAACCCATTGGTGTTGCCTCTGTGACGCCTAGTATGCAAAGCGCACAAGGCAATATGGTCCGTTGGAAAAACGACAACATTGCGAAAAATATCCAAAGTGAAGCGCAAAAGGGTATCTACCAACCGGACCGTAATCGACAGCTATTTGCCGTCAGTGTGGGTGTTCCACAGCAATTCTTGGAAGAACGAAGCACATGGACAAACTAACGTTGACCACACTGGTGAGTAGCCCTGCCATACTACTCATCACTGCGTCATTAGCACATGGACAAGGCATTCACTTTGAGCACCAAGCGCGATCTGGCTCCCTCGTTGAGCAAGGCTGTGCTTGGGGCCGTGGCGCGCAAGCGATTAAAGACGCAAAATCAGACGCGACGACTTCATTGACGCGATTTCTAACTGCACCATCAAATGATCAGCTTTCTTCTGGCGACTTTGATCGACTGCTGGCGACTTTTGATAGTGAAAAACGTCAATCACTTATTAACGCGCTTGAACTGGGTGAGGTTACGCCTGTGTTTTCTGACGCGTTTTTACTCGGGAGTGATACCTGTGTCAAAGCAAGCTTGCACAGTGATGCAGGAACTCAGATTGATAGCAACTCTGTGGTTTGGGGCGAAGAGGAGGCACATTCTGCTCTGGTTATGGGTGACAGTCGCAATGCGGCCAATGTCAGTGGTAATGAAGAGCAGAAAGCACTGATAGATGCGATAACCAAAGGGCTATCAAGTGCCTTTAATTGGCTTGTCTCTGCCGAGCAGATTAACGTCTTGACCGCTAATGATCACCACACAGTAGTAGCCGTTCGTCAAAATAACGTAGCGACTCGCATTGTGCTACTAGAAAACTGGCAGCAACTGGACAAGTCGTTGCAATCCGATGGTAGCGTTAAGGCAACGTTTAACCTGTCATTTCGTGAGCCAAACGAGAAACAAAAAAATAGTATTATTCGAGCCTACCTTGAGCAGCCTGCTTTCTATATCGATGCGGACGATAAGAAAGTGGCTGACAAACTGAGCCAAATACTCAGCCTACGCGGTGAGCGAGTGGTGACTGATAGTAAGCAATCGGCGCTAACCCTTAACGTTCAAACAGACTATCCAGAATCAGTCACTGGCCAGCAACTGAGTTTATCAGTCAATATCAATGACCCATCAGGTCAGCAGTTTGGTCATTGGAAAAATGAGCCATCATTGATTGCATTAAATAAGTCTAACAGCTCCAAACAGCAGCTTATCAATACTCACTTTGCGAACGCCAACTCGCTTAACGAAATTGATAAGCAGCTAAATAACGTCTTGTTGAAATTGTTTGAACTTGGTGGCCCACAGCATAAGGTTTTCTTTCAACCAAGTAAGGTAGGAAA
The DNA here is from genome assembly GCF_041473395.1 of Vibrio sp. 10N.222.55.C6. Lineage (NCBI taxonomy): Bacteria > Pseudomonadati > Pseudomonadota > Gammaproteobacteria > Vibrionales > Vibrionaceae > Vibrio > Vibrio sp. 10N.222.55.C6. The sequence continues at coordinate 186,686 of NZ_JBFRSD010000028.1, read as the reverse complement.
TGAAGCCCAGCTCGTCAGTCTTATTGGCGTAATCGATGAGGCTAGGGACGTGCGGATCCATCAGGAAAACAACTATGTTGTTTTGACTCTTCGGTACCCTCACACAGCCGCAAAGCTCGCGCAATACTTGGTACCAGCTTTAAGTATTCATCAGCCTAATCGCAACGCTCAAGTTGAGATTGTGCACGACTATCATATTGTTGTGGAGTAACGAATGAAACATGCAAAACTAAGCCTTTGCGCTCTTATGTTGAGCGTTACTTACTCCCCTGCCCCGCTCGCAACACCTGGTATTGACTCACAAGAATTTGAGCAGTGGTATCAAACCCAGCAACAAGAGTTTGAACAATGGTATAAGGAGCAGTTGAGCGCCTTTAATCAGTGGCAAATCGATAACTTCGACTTGCTTGACAACGAGGTGCACCAGCAGCTGAATCAATGGGGTGAAGCCCAATTTGAGTCAGGTAAAACGGTCGTACTATTCGATAGTGACCAAGAGACCAAACTGGTTGTTGATCTCGAAAGTAATCACCTCTCACTTTCTCACTTGTCGAATGACAAAAATGAGCAAGAAGATATGACTCAGCTGCGTGAACGAATGCACGACATGCTAGTAGCGAATCAAGAGCTGCTCAATGATTTGGGAATGGTTGAGCTTCCAGAGATTGATTCATCTAACATCCACTCTCGATCCCCTCAAATTGATGCAGACCAACAAACAGCCTTAGAGGCACAAATCCGTGCTCAAACAGAACGACAGCTGATTGAGATGAGTCGCTATTCCGACGCTCTTTCACAAGTTGAACCTTCAGCACGAATGAGTACATTTACTCAGCAGCAACAAGCCGCTCTGAAAGCAAATGAACAACGGCGACTTGAAGCAGTTCAAGTACAAGCATCACAAGCAAATGTTGAGTTCCAGCGTGTATCAAACCGTGTCTATGATTTTGAAGCACCGTTGCCAACCAACTCGGTTGCAGCTCGTGCAGAACGCTATCAGCCACTCATCCGAGTCGAAAGCCAGAAACAGAATGCCGATGAGGCGCTTCTCATGGCAATTACACATACAGAATCGCATTTCAATCCTAAGGCAAAATCACCAGTTCCTGCTTATGGCTTGATGCAAGTCGTACCACAAACAGCTGGTCATGATGTTAACCGACTGGTTCGTAAAATTGACAAGCCTATGAACCCGAACGAACTCTATGATGTGCGTACCAATATAGAGACTGGGACTGCTTACATTCAGATCCTAGATCGTCGCTATCTACGTCAAGTTACTGACCCCAAGAGCCGCTTATGGTGCGTGATTGCTGCCTATAACACTGGCTCGGGCAATGTCGCTCGTGCCTTTGGTCACCGCACTATGGCAGGTGCTGCACCTGTTATCAACAAGATGACGTCAGAACAAGTTTATCAGCACCTTATTCAGCACTTACCTTACGAAGAAACTCGCAATTATCTTCCAAAAGTGCGCAATAAGATGCGCGGTTACGCTCAACAAAATAATCAAAACGCTATTTAGAGAAACACTATGAAAAAAATTACTTTGTCTATTGCAATGACATTGGCTATCAGTGGATGTTCATCAACACCAGATTGGGTTTTTACACCTGACAAGAATCAAGAGAGTGGTATTTGGGAATCCGCTTGCGCGGCTGATACAGGCAACTTTACCACTGATCGTAACCATGCTGCTCACCAAGCTCGCGTGAATATCGCACGCTCACTAGAGACTTCTATTGTAGCACTAGAGCAATCTCGTCAAGCGACGGATTCCGCTGACAACACCTATTCATCGGTCTCTGAACAAACCACCTCTGCGCTGTTAAAACACAGCAGACTAAAAGAATCCGCGCTCGTGAATATTAACGACCAAAGCCAATTTTGTGTGCTAATGGAATTGTCTGATGCCCAGCTTGTGGATGTCATCGATGAATTAGCAGACGACGGCCTGATCGATCCAATGGATCGTTCAGCTATGTACGAAGAATTTAAAAAGCAGCAACAGTTAGAACGTCTATCTAGCAAACTTTAATTTAAACGATAAACAATATCTAGGGCACTGCACTGAGCCTTGCCCCATCTGGTAGTACCAAAAATGTACAAACTTATTATTTTGAGCCTTTTACTCGTAAGCACAAAAACACTCGCGTACGAGTTTACGGCACCGTTAGAAAAAAACGCACAAAGCCAAAAGCAGTATGCGGCGTCAACGGGCGCAACAAGCTATCGTCTGGCTAAGCGCAACCCTAGCTGTGAAAAAGACTGTCGTGTCGATCTTGTCTCCAATGACCGCAGAGTTATTTCAGGTAATTTTAATCCGGGCTCTAGCATCTTTGTTAGTGCTTACTACCGTGATATTTCGTGGGCAATTGTACGAGAGCCTTATAAAAATGAAAAAGGCAGAAATCGCCATCGTTATATGCGCGTCAACTCTAAAGGTCAGAAGCAACAACAGAGTGTTCGACAGTGTCGTTACGCTACTGAAGCTGAAATGACGATTACGCACAACGGTATTCTTGTCTGTGCAAAAGATGATGTTGTTCACATGCGAGGACCAGGATACGAGCGCGAGTTTACGCTGCCTGAATCATCCTTTGCTGGCGCGGTTAATAACAACCTTGCTGGTACAACTGCTATCGCGTTTGTCGGTCGTGACAGCTTTAACCTGTATACAACCAATGTCTACAAACTGATGAGCTATGAAGATACGGCATGGGACAAGACGTTAAGCTACTTCCACCCTCGCAGTGACAGCAATCAGGTGTTAACGGTTTACCCTGAAAACCGAAGCCGCACGATAGTGGCTGCTTACGAGTACATTAACGTGCTTAACAAAGGCCTTAACCTTTACTATTTCCAAGATGGTCATGAGCCTAGAGCGGGACATTTTTTCAATAGTGCTGAAGTTAATATCGGTCATGAACCAGAGATTTATGTTGCAGGGCGTGATGTGGTCATTCGCGCCAAAAACACCTCTATGCGAGATCGTCAGTCGTGGAAAATCAGCCTCGATGATCTTCAAAATAACGTTGAGGACCAGTTCTTACGCTATAGCCACCCAGCCAAAATAGATTTGCTAGCAGGTTATGGTTTAACGCACACAGACTGGAGCATTAATCAGCGAATAAAAGACAACAATAAAGAGACAGTAGCAAAGACTTCTTATCGTATGAACGATGAAAACATGGAAACTTACTACTTCCAAGGTCGAATTGGTGAGACACAAATTTCTTTACGCCAGTTGACCAACGAAGGCAAAGATCACAGTAATGGCAACGTATCAAAAGGTACAAAGATGCTCACTGGTATGGTTGATTTTCATGGTTTCTTTGATGGTGCAAATACGCTTCGCCTCGAATTTGACACTCTAGAATCAGGTGGTGTAGCTCACTACAGTGATGTCGACGGTACTCTGGAACCATTTACGTTTGAAACTGAATATACCAACATTGCTATTCTACTGATGGGTGAACGCGGCGGCTACTGGGGCTTCTCTTACAGTGACTACCATGCCCCGAGTGCAGTCGGCTTTTTTGATAGAAATGGACGTATCGCCGGAACTGCATTCGATGAAAACTTCGATATTAAATCTTACATGTTTAAGATTGGCTATAACGAGGCTGCGTACGGTGCACGTTATGAAACCAGCTATTCTCGCTTTTACAATGATATTGGTATTGGTATTGGTCTGAGCAAGTTATCTGTAGACCGTGATGCTTTAGAGGCAGCTACGGGTGATCGACATGCAAAATTAAGTGGTCATAATCGCTTAGCTTTAACAGGTGAGTTAGAGATTGGCTACATTTGGCAAAAACGCTTCCACTCGATGCGCGCTGCAGGCTTCTCATTGCAAGCAGGGTACCGTGCAAAAGCAGATATGCTGATACCAATGTATGGCGATGCCAAGGGAGACGATAATGGTTATGAGTTAGCCTACGAACGCTCTGATATTTGGCATGGGCCATTTGTCCAGTTTAATGCCGTTTGGTAGCTAACGTATTTCGAGTATTAATATTCACAATTACTAATGACCCCGATTTCAGATAATAACTGCGACACTCATGGGAAGGTGTAGAAGACGACAACTGCTGAAAGTAGTGCGCTCTTCTCACCAAAGAAACAAGCAGTTGTAGCATGAATTATCAGCAATTCCTGAAATAGCTAAAACAACTCAGTGCCATCGCTCTACGATATATCTGGAAGTTATCATTGCCGACCTTCGCCATCAAATAAGCTATCGTTACAAAGAGAAAGGCTCCGCAAAGGGGCCTTTTTTAATCACGTTTAAAATCACTTATACCCTCTATTTCCACTCTTCAAAGATCCCTTCTTTTCCTAACACTCAATTTAGTTAGTCCATTAGCCAAGAGGTTAGTAATGTTTTTTGTTTACTTATCTAATTCGCAGGCTATATTAATAAACAAATAGCTTTATAAATAAATGTATTTACTAACATTGGCAAAAGGGAGTTCAAGATGAGTATTGGTAAAGTGGGCATTGTTTTCTTCTCTAAGAATGGAGCAACTAAGCAAGTTGCTGAGACAATCGCTGAAGGCATTAACACTCAACAACCTAACTCAGTACTCCTTGTCGAAGTGCTATCTTCTGAAGTGGTCGAAGGAAGGTATGACAATGATGATAAGCTCAAGTCATTAGACAGCTGTGACGCCATTATCTTTGGCTCCCCGACTTATATGGGTTCACCAGCCGCGCAGTTTAAGAGCTTTATGGATGCAAGTAGTGATAGCTATTGTAAGAAAGCATGGCGAAATAAACTCGCAGCAGGCTTTACCACTGGCGGCAGCCTTAACGGTGAGCAGCAACAAACCTTGTTGAGCTTTTTCACTCTGGCCTGTCAGCACGGCATGATTTGGGCTGGGCTTGATATCTCAAAGCACATTGATGACTTAGGTTTGAATCGCACAGGGTCAAGCATTGGTTTGGTCGCCAGTGAAGATGAGACGGCAGATAGCACCAATAGTCACATCAACAGTAACGATCTTCAGACTGCTTTCTATTTTGGTCAGCGCATCGCGAGTCTAGTTAAGAGAACCTAAACTAACTAGTTAGCTGACGGGCTAGCTTCAAAACTCCTAGCTTGATTGATATCTATGATCTCAAGACTAGAGAATGAATGTTGTTTGAGGTAAGTTGAAACAATCATTCCCAACTTTCATGAATATAACCCAATGCTACTCGAAGGAATCGAAACTCTACTGGTATTGAGTAAAGCAAAGACCATGAGCCGCACAGGCAGTTTGCTTTATATCAGCCAATCAGCGGTCAGCAAACGGATTGCGAATTTAGAAAAGAAGCTAGGTAAAAAGCTCATTGAACCGAGTGGCCGACAGATAAAACTCACGCCAGATGCGATAGCATTAATCGAGAGTATTGGCCCGACATTCAATGAACTTCGTGGGCTTATTTATGAACAGCAAGAGTTGGAAGATACCACTCTCATCACCCTAGACAGCACTAAGTCTCTGATAGCCGGTTATTTAGGTGAGATGATGGGCCAATTTATCCAGCAAGATAAGTACATCACCATTACCACCAACCACACGCCGAGAATTATCGAACGGGTGCAGTCCGGCAAGGCGACCTTGGGGTTGTGTGCTGGCTTACTGCCACCACATCATGGGTTGATGACCTTCCATCTTTTTGATGAACCGTTTTACATAGTTAGTAAGTCGCCGCTAACGGATCTCCCTCCAATGGTCATCACTAACGACATGACCAATCCAGCCAATTCTTATCAACTTTCTGTATTAGAAAAATTTGGTATCAAACCCTTGATGGAGATGGATGCCTACACCGCAGCGGCGCAACTTGCATTGGGCGGGACTGGGCCAGCGTTGATCCCGCTCTCTATCGTAAAAACACTCAATATTGAGTCTCAATATCTGTATAGCTTCACCGAATTAGCAGGCTTAATTCGGCCGATTCATATCTGTGTCAGACCGAATAGCTATCAGTCTCCACGAGTTAAAACACTGATAGAATCGATTGTTGATGCTGTTCCCAAAGCAGTTTAGACGCCATTAGCATCGACATCACGATCACAAGAGGGCGAATCCATTTTTGCCCTTTTGTCACCACCACTTTAGCGCCAAGCTGAGCGCCCATAAATCCACCGACCGCCATCACTAATCCCAACTCCCAAATAGGCAAGCCAGCCAAAATAAAGAAAATCAAGGCAGCGATATTCGAGGTAAAGTTAAGTACTTTAGTACGCGCCGTAGCATCGACTAACGAGAAGTGACCAATAGCAACAAAGCAGACGGTGAAGATAGAACCTGTTCCTGGGCCAAAAAAGCCATCATAGAAACCCACGCCGCCACCAATACACAGAGCAAACATCGCCTCAGAGATCTTCTGTTTTCCTTCAGACGCTCTAGTTTGGGGTGCCAACAGGAAATAGAGAGAGATAGCGATAAGCAGCAGTGGGATAACACTGGTCAGTAGGCTCGCATCAATGTGCTGGACTAACTCAGCGCCAATTGCAGAGCCAATAAAGGTACAAAAGATAGCAAGGCGCATCTCTTTGATGCTGACGATACCGTTGCGCACGAAATACCAACTCGCAGAGAAGCTGCCAAATGAGCTTTGGAGTTTGTTAGTTGCCAATGCCTGCGTCGGTGGAACTCCAGCCGCTAGCAATGCAGGTAGAGTCAGTAACCCACCGCCGCCAGCCATTGCATCAATAAAGCCTGCTGCCGTTGCAACAACAAACAAGATAGCCAATATTTCTAGAGTGATTTCCATATACCCAACGCCTTAAAGTCCTGTGTAGCGACAAGTTACCACTCACAGCAGACGAGCAATAACGAAACACAAGATTCTAACCTATTCCAAATATTCATCATTAAGCTACCGCGGAATAACAGACATAAAAAAGCCCACTCCGAGGAGTGGGCTTTGAGCATTTATATCCGCATATCAGCGATACACTTTAGGCGATTAAGCTTGAGAAGCTTTAACCTGAGCGTGTAGCTCTTGAACTGAAGTTACTGACGTTTTCGCGTCTGCAGTGTGCGCCATACAAGTCGCGAATGCAGCGTTTAGCGTAGTCGTGTAGTTAACTTTCTCAGCAAGTGCACCACGACGAAGAACTTTAGAATCTTCAATCGCTTGACGGCCAGCTGCAGTGTTCACGATGTACGTGTACTCGTTGTTCTTGATACGGTCAAGAATGTGAGGACGACCTTCGTGTACCTTGTTTACTAGACGTGGGTTGATGCCCGCTTCGCCAAGGATAACCGCAGTACCGTGAGTTGCGTCTAGCTGGTAACCAAGCTTAGATAGCTTAGATGCTAGGTCAACAACACGCTCTTTGTCGCCTTCGCGAACAGAAAGAAGTGCACGACCGCCTTCTGGGTAGATGTTACCACAACCCAATTCAGCTTTAGAGTATGCTTCTGCGAACGTCGCACCAACACCCATAACTTCACCAGTAGAGCGCATTTCTGGGCCTAACAGTGGGTCAACACCAGGGAACTTGTTGAATGGAAGTACAACTTCTTTCACTGAGTAGTAAGGTGGGATGATTTCTTTCGTAAAGCCTTGAGACTCTAGAGATTGACCCGCCATTACACGAGCGGCAATCTTAGCGATTGGCGCACCAGTTGCTTTAGATACGAATGGAACCGTACGTGCTGCACGAGGGTTAACCTCGATTAGGTACACTTCATTGTTCTTAACAGCAAACTGCGTGTTCATCAGACCACGAACACCCAACTCGAACGCTAGCTTTTCAACTTGCTCGCGCATTACGTCTTGGATTTCTTGGCTTAGCGTGTATGCAGGAAGAGAACATGCTGAGTCACCAGAGTGAACACCCGCTTGCTCGATGTGCTCCATAATACCGCCGATTACAACGCGCTCACCGTCACAAATCGCATCTACGTCTACTTCAACAGCGTCATCTAGGAAGCTATCAAGTAGTACTGGAGATTCGTTTGATACGCTAACTGCTTCGTTGAAGTAGCGACGTAGGTCTTGCTCGTCGTATACGATTTCCATCGCACGACCACCAAGTACGTAAGAAGGACGTACAACCAGTGGGAAGCCGATTTCACGAGATTTCTCTACCGCTTGCTCCATTGTTGTTACTGTCGCGTTTTCTGGTTGAAGTAGGCCTAGACGGTCTACAGCAACTTGGAAACGCTCACGGTCTTCTGCACGGTCGATTGCGTCTGGGCTAGTACCGATGATTGGTACGCCAGCAGCTTCAAGAGCACGTGCCAGTTTAAGTGGCGTTTGACCACCGTACTGAACGATAACGCCTTTTGGCTTCTCAACACGAGCGATTGCTAGTACGTCTTCCAGAGTTACTGGTTCGAAGTACAGACGGTCAGACGTATCGTAGTCTGTAGAAACTGTCTCAGGGTTACAGTTAACCATGATAGTTTCGTAGCCATCTTCACGTAGCGCTAGTGATGCGTGTACACAACAGTAGTCAAATTCAATGCCTTGGCCGATACGGTTTGGACCGCCGCCTAGAATCATGATTTTTTCTTTGTCTGTTGGGTTTGCTTCACACTCGTCATCGTAAGATGAGTACATGTAAGCCGTATCTGAAGAGAACTCAGCTGCACACGTATCTACACGCTTGTATACCGGGTGGATATCGTATTGGTCACGTAGACGACGGATTTCGCTTTCCGCTACACCTAGAATCTTAGATAGGCGCGCATCAGCAAAACCTTTACGCTTAAGCTTGTTTAGCTCGTCTTTATTTAGACCAGCAAAGCCTTTCGCTTTAAGTTCTTGCTCTAGCTTAACGATGTCTTCGATTTGAACTAGGAACCAACGGTCGATTTGCGTTAGGTTGAATACACCATCTACCGACATACCAGCACGGAATGCGTCAGCGATGTACCAAATACGCTCTGCGCCAGCTTCTTTAAGTTCGTGACGGATAGTCGTTAGAGCATCTGGTGCGTCTAGGTCTACCATTTCGTCAAAACCAGTCGCGCCAACTTCTAGGCCGCGAAGTGCTTTTTGTAGAGATTCTTGTTGGTTACGGCCGATAGCCATAACTTCACCAACCGACTTCATTTGCGTCGTTAGGCGGTCGTTAGCACCTGCAAACTTCTCGAAGTTAAAACGAGGAATCTTAGTTACTACGTAGTCGATTGTTGGTTCGAATGATGCTGGAGTTGCGCCGCCAGTGATGTCATTCATTAGCTCGTCTAGCGTGAAGCCAACAGCCAGTTTCGCTGCAATCTTAGCGATTGGGAAACCTGTTGCTTTAGAAGCTAGTGCAGAAGAGCGAGATACACGTGGGTTCATCTCGATGATAACCATACGGCCATCTTTCGGGTTGATACCAAACTGTACGTTTGAACCACCTGTTTCAACACCAATCTCACGCAGTACTGCTAGAGATGCGTTACGCATTAGTTGGTATTCTTTATCTGTCAGCGTTTGAGCTGGAGCCACAGTGATTGAGTCACCTGTGTGAATACCCATTGGGTCGAAGTTTTCAATCGCACATACGATGATGCAGTTGTCGTTTTTGTCACGAACCACTTCCATCTCGTACTCTTTCCAACCGATAAGTGATTCATCGATAAGAAGTTCATTAGTTGGAGATAGATCCAAACCACGACGACAGATTTCTTCAAATTCTTCTTTGTTGTAAGCGATACCGCCACCAGTACCACCCATCGTGAACGATGGACGAATGATACAAGGGAAGCCAACCATGTCTAAAACTTTGTAAGCTTCTTCCATCGTTTTCGCTGTATCAGCAGTTGGACACTCAAGGCCAATTGCTTTCATTGCTTTATCGAAGCGTGAACGGTCTTCTGCTTTATCGATAGCGTCAGCCGTTGCACCAATCATTTCAACACCGAACTCTTCAAGAACGCCGTGCTTTTCTAGGTCTAGAGCACAGTTCAATGCAGTTTGGCCACCCATAGTAGGTAGAACTGCATCAGGCTTCTCTTTAGCGATGATGTTACGCACAACTTCCCATTGGATAGGCTCGATGTAAGTTGCATCTGCCATGTCTGGGTCAGTCATGATTGTCGCTGGGTTCGAGTTCACAAGAATAACTCGGTAACCTTCTTCGCGAAGCGCTTTACAAGCTTGAGCACCAGAGTAATCGAACTCACATGCTTGGCCGATAACGATCGGGCCAGCACCTAGAATAAGAATACTTTTAATGTCAGTACGTTTTGGCATTGTCTACTACTCCGAATTACGCTGTGTGCTGTTTGATTAGTTCAATAAAGTGGTCGAATAACGGCGCTGCGTCTTCTGGACCTGGGCTCGCTTCAGGGTGACCTTGGAAGCTGAATGCTGGTTTGTCTGTACGGTGAATACCTTGTAGAGAACCATCAAATAGTGATTTGTGCGTTGCACGTAGTGTCTCTGGAAGGGTTTCTTCGTCAGCAGCAAAGCCGTGGTTTTGCGAAGTAATCATCACAACATCACGATCTAAATCTTTAACCGGGTGGTTTGCGCCGTGGTGACCAAACTTCATCTTCACTGTCTTAGCGCCTGACGCAAGAGCAAGAATCTGGTGACCTAGACAGATACCGAAGATTGGTAAGCCTTTTTCTAGGAACACTTTTGTCGCTTCAATTGCGTAAGTACATGGTTCTGGGTCACCAGGGCCATTTGAAAGGAAAACACCGTCTGGGTTCAGAGCAAGTACTTCTTCAGCTGAAGTCTCAGCAGGAACAACCGTTAGGCGGCAGCCGCGGTCAACAAGCATTCGTAGGATGTTTCGTTTTGCACCGAAGTCATAAGCAACAACGTGGTATGGCAATTCTGAGTCTGCTTTCGCTTCAGGAAGTCCACCCGTAAGCGTCCACGAACCTTGTTTCCATTGATACGCTTCTTTTGTTGTAACTTCTTTCGCAAGGTCCATACCTTTCAGGCCAGGGAATTCTTTTGCTTTAGCAAGAGCTAGAGCTTCGTCTAGGTTTCCATCGTTTACTGAAGAGCCAGCTACGATACAACCGTTCTGTGCGCCTTTTTCACGAAGAATACGCGTCAGCTTACGAGTATCGATATCAGCGATACCAACAACGTTTTGCGACTTAAGGTAATCAGAAAGGGATTGTTCATTACGGAAGTTAGAAGCGATTAGAGGGAGATCGCGAATCACAAGGCCTTGAGCGTGGATTGAAGAAGATTCTTCGTCTTCGGAATTGGTTCCGGTATTGCCAATGTGAGGGTAAGTAAGGGTAACGATTTGTTGAGAATAGGAAGGATCAGTGAGGATTTCTTGGTACCCCGTCATCGAGGTATTAAAAACGACTTCACCAACTGCAGAACCTACAGCGCCAATGGCTTCACCGTGAAATACTGTCCCATCTTCTAGGACGAGTAGTGCTGACTTCTTCAAGACAACCTCCAGAAATAAAAATGCATTAAAATTGATTTAATTTGCAAATCTACCTTCCTGCAACACCAAAAACTGCGTGTTTATGGAAATTAGACAAATTGGCGGTATTTTAGTGATCTGCGTGATACGTGTCAACATTTAACTCAAAAGAAATTAAACATTTGTAAGGACTAATTCAATTTACCCCCTCAAAGCTCCAAAAGTTCAACTTTCATACGCATTTAGCTCGAATATTACGATTTTCTAATTTTCACCCCTCATTTTAGCCAACCATAGAGTGATAAAAATATCAGCAACAAAACGCAATCGATAAATACCAAGAGAAAACATGACAATTTAAAGATCTAAAACAAAAAACATACTAAAGACCACATAAACAGCATAGAAATGGAGTCAAAAAGGCGATAAGAAGAAAGTAGAAGGAAGATCGGAGAAGTGAGATTACTAAGGAAAAGGCACCAAATAAAGAAAGCGCCGGCAATTGCCAGCGCATAAATATCTATTTATAGGTCATTCAAACCAAGCACATCCGTCATGGTATAAAAGCCTGCTGGTTTATCATTTAACCAAACCGCGGCCTTGATTGCGCCATTAGCAAAGGTCATTCGATCAGTGGCTTTATGGGTAATTTCCACTCGTTCACCGATATCAGCAAACATAGCGGTGTGTTCACCAATAATGTCACCGGCACGAATCGTCGCGAAACCAATCTCATCTTTAGTGCGCTCGCCAGTAATACCCTCGCGTGACCATACAGCTACATCGTTCAGCTCGTTGCCCATAGCACCCGCAATAGCTTCGCCCATACCAATCGCAGTACCTGACGGTGCATCGACTTTATGACGGTGATGAGCCTCAACGATCTCGACATCACAGTAATCGCCCATCACTTTAGCGGCCTTCTCTAGCAGCTTAAAGACCAGGTTCACACCAACGCTGTAGTTAGGTGCCATTACGATAGCCATCTCTTTTGAAGCAGCATCAATCACCTGCTTCTCTTCTTCAGAGAAGCCCGTTGTACCGATGATCAGTTTTTTACCGTGACGTTTACAAAGTTCAATATTCGCTAATGTGCTAACAGGGGCAGTAAAATCGACAATCACATCAAACTCTTCGATGGCTTTAGACAAATCATCGACTAAAGCAACATCAAAACGACCTTCACCGCATAACTCGCCGACATCTACGCCGACCAAAGATGACTCTGGACGCTCTGAACCAGCTCCAACACTTGCTTCTGAATTATGATGAGCGGCTTTCACCAAGTTGCGGCCCATGCGGCCCGCTGCTCCTGCAATTGCAATTCTTACCACTGCGAATATCTCCATTGTTTTGGTTACCGTTGCCACTTATCTCTTGCAGCAACGTTCAATCGATTAATCTCTTTAAACTAACAACAATCTCAAACTCAGGCTAGCAATTACGAAAACTCTTTTATTACTCGCTCTAAAATTGGCACATTTGCCTCTGGGAAGGCGTATTGATTCAATGATTCTAGGCTTACCCATTCACCTTGCTGACCTTCTTTACCATAAGGCTGCTCTTCAAAATCAGTCACGAGAATGAAATCGAACTTAAGTGACTTATCCGTGTAATCAAATTCAAGATGCTCAAACAGAGACTGCTCGGTCACCTTGATACCGACCTCTTCATCAAGCTCGCGAGTCATCGCTTGCTCAATAGTTTCGCCCTCTTCAACCTTGCCACCTGGAAATTCCCAGAAGCCACCTTTGTGCTTGTCATCTGGACGCTTAGTGATAAAGACCTGTGACTTATCTTGATTGAAGATAATACCCGCTACGATATGGATTCTTTTCATTGATGGTGTTCCTTAATAAAACGCTGAACTCACATAGTCCCTAAATACGTCATCCTCAAGAAAGAGGAACGACTGAGTTGGGGATCTAAAACTACGCGAGCCTAACTAAACAAGATTCCCTACTACGCTCGCTCCTCGCTATAGGGAATGACAACTTCCTTGCGTAACAAAGTAAGCCATGAAATTTACATACAAAAAGAGCCGCCTAAGCGACTCTTTATATTCTATTTGTCAGTTTTTGTATGAGAGCAAGGCGGTGGCACGGAGCTTACGACTGTAAGTGAGTACCACCAACGCAGCTATCATGCGCTACAGCAACGATTCATTAAACTTACGCGATTTTACCGTGACACTGCTTGTACTTCTTACCGCTACCACATGGGCATGGCTCGTTACGGCCAACTTTACGCTCGTCACGCACTACCGTTTGTGGAGATGCCGCTTCAGCTTCATCGTCAGCTAACTGGTTTTCAGCTGTTGCATGTTGCGCTTGTGCACGACGCGCCGCTTCTTCAGCTTGAGCTTGACGTTGAGCTTCCATCTTTTCAACTTCTTCTTGTTGCTGAACGCGCACTTTAGAAAGGATGGTAACAACGTCTGTTTTCAGTACATCTAGTAGGCCTTCAAACAGTTCAAACGACTCGCGCTTGTACTCTTGTTTCGGGTTCTTCTGAGCATAACCACGTAAGTGGATACCTTGACGAAGGTGATCCATCGCAGCCAAGTGCTCTTTCCAAAGACCGTCTAGCGTTTGTAGCATCACAGATTTCTCGAAGTTACGCAGTACTTGAGCACCAACCACTTCTTCTTTCTGTTTGTACGAATCAACCGCCATACCAAGAATACGCTCACGCAATGCTTCTTCATAAAGCTTGTCGTCTTCGTCTAACCAACCTTGAATATCAAAGTCTAGATCGAAGTCATTCTTCAGACGATCTTGCAGACCCGCGATATCCCACATATCTTCAAGAGACTGAGGTGCGATGTATTCATCAATCACTGATGCCAATACATCTTCACGGTTGTGTTCGATCATTTCGCTGATGTCGTCAGAACTCATCAGTTCGTCACGAAGCTCATAAACCACTTTACGTTGGTCATTGGCTACATCATCGTACTCAAGAAGCTGCTTACGAATATCGAAGTTACGACCTTCAACTTTACGTTGTGCTTTTTCAATTGAGCGAGAAAGCATCTTAGATTCGATCGCTTCGCCTTCGTCCATACCACTTTGGATAAGACCAGCCATACGATCCGATGTGAAGATACGTAGCAGAGAATCTTCCATTGATAGGTAGAAACGAGAAGAACCCGCATCACCTTGACGACCAGAACGACCACGTAGCTGGTTATCGATACGGCGAGATTCATGACGCTCAGTACCAATGATGTGCAGACCACCTGACTCAAGCACTTTATCGTGGATTACTCTCCAGTCAGCTTTGATCTTCTCGATCTGCTCTTTGGTTGGATTCTCTAGCTTCTCAACTTGTGCCTGCCAGCTACCACCTAACACGATATCGGTACCACGACCAGCCATGTTAGTTGCGATAGTTACCGCACTCGGCATACCAGCTTGTGCAACGATCTCTGCTTCCATTTCGTGGAATTTAGCATTTAGAACGCTGTGCTTAATTTTTGCTTTTTTCAGTGCGTTAGACAGTAGTTCAGACTTCTCGATAGAAACCGTACCAACCAATGATGGCTGACCAGCAGCTACGCGGTCTTTGATGTCTTCAATGATCGCATTGAACTTGTCTTCTTCGGTACGATAAACCACATCTGGCATATCGTTACGAACCATAGGCTTGTTGGTTGGGATAACCACTGTTTCTAGGCCGTAGATAGACTGAAATTCGAAAGCTTCTGTATCGGCTGTACCTGTCATACCTGACAGTTTTTCGTATAGACGGAAGAAGTTCTGGAATGTAATCGATGCTAGCGTCTGGTTTTCATTCTGAATCTTCACACCTTCTTTAGCTTCAACAGCTTGGTGTAAACCTTCAGACCAACGACGACCTGGCATAGTACGACCAGTATGTTCATCAACGATAACCACTTCGCATTCTTCAGTAACGATGTAGTCGACGTCTTTCTCAAACAGTACGTGTGCACGCAGCGCTGCATTAACATGGTGCAATAGGCTGATATTAGTTGGAGAGTAAAGCGTGTCACCCTCTTCCATCAGGCCGTTTTTGACCATTAGCTCTTCTACAAATTCTTGACCGTTTTCAGTCAGGTGAACCTGTTTCGATTTCTCGTCCATGGTGTAGTGACCTTCACCACGGTACTCTTCAGAATCTTCTTTATCTTGGCGCTCAAGGTTAGGGATCAACGTGTTAATACGCGTGTAAAGATCTGAACTATCTTCAGCTGGGCCAGAGATAATAAGTGGAGTACGAGCTTCATCGATTAAGATTGAGTCAACCTCATCGACAACAGCAAAGAAGCGCTCACGTTGAACACGATCTTCAGCACGGAAAGCCATGTTGTCACGTAGGTAATCGAAGCCAAACTCGTTGTTTGTTCCGTATAGGATATCCGCTTGGTACGCTTCTTTCTTCTCTGGTGGAGCCATGTTTGGCACGTTTACGCCAACAGTCATACCAAGGAATTCAAATAATGGGCGGTTTGTTTCCGCATCACGCTTCGCTAGGTAGTCGTTCACCGTTACTACGTGAACACCTTTGCTAGGTAGGGCGTTAAGATAAGCTGGTAGGGTTGCTGTAAGAGTCTTACCTTCACCAGTACGCATTTCTGCAATTTGGCCAGCATTTAGAACCATGCCACCAATCATTTGCACGTCAAAGTGACGCATGCCGTAAACACGCTTAGACGCTTCACGTACCGTAGCAAATGCTTCAGGTAGAAGTTGGTCTAGCGATTCACCTTTATCTAAGCGCTCACGAAACTCAACCGTTTTTGCTTTTAGCTCTTCGTCTGAAAGAGCTTCAAACGTTGGTTCGTAGTTATTAATTTCTTTTACAATTTTTCTAAGGCGGCGCAGTGTTCTGTCATTGCGACTGCCAATTACCTTTGTCAGCAGCTTAGTAATCATGTGCTTGGAATCTCTTCGTTCTCAGATCGTCCGCGATCTATTTTAAATGCCGTCAGTGTCTCTACTAGCTATGAACTAGTCTTCAGTTACTAACCAAGGATACTGAGATAAATCTAGTATCTTTGATATTGTACTTGAGAGTAGAGTTTTCAAGGCTTGAGTTAAAATTAATGCCCTTTAGTGTAAGTAATTTTCACACCAACAACCATTTATAACCCCATTTGTTTGATGTGCTTGGAACTTTTCTTTCTAATTGCTGATGGATTAGCCAGACTGCAGCTCATTGGGAGACAACTTTCGGATGTTGACGACACTGTATCTGGAAAATAGATACAAAAAAACCAGGTCAATGACCTGGTTTTCGAAATCTTATATTGCTGTAAACAACAATTACGCTAGAACCATTCCTGGCTCAGCAAATGCAACAGGAGAGCCTACTTCTTCTTCGAATGTTGCCCATTCCCAAGCTTCTGCGTCAGCAAGTACTGCACGTAGTAGTTGGTTGTTTAGGCCGTGACCTGATTTGTATGCACGGAACTCACCAATAATAGCGTGTCCACACATGTACAAGTCACCAATCGCGTCTAGTACTTTATGAGTTACGAACTCATTGTCAAAACGTAGACCTTCTTCATTAAGAATTCGGTATTCGTCCAGTACGATAGCATTATCAAAGCTACCGCCAAGTACTAGGTTTTGAGATTGTAGATACTCAATGTCGCGCATGAAGCCGAAAGTACGAGCGCGAGAAATTTCTTTCACAAAACCTTGTGAAGAGAAATCAAACAACAAACGTTGCTCATCAGATTCAATAGCTGGGTGGTTAAAGTCGATCTCAAAGTCCATACGGAAGCCGTTAAATGGAACAAATTCTGCCCACTTATCGCCATCTTCAAAACGGATAGGCTTTTTGATACGAATAAAACGCTTCGCTGCATTCAGTGTTTCTACACCCGCTTGCTGTAGCAAGTATACGAATGGGCTTGCGCTACCATCCATAATTGGGATCTCAGGTGCATCTACTTCAACAATAATGTTGTCGATGCCCATACCCGCTAAAGCTGCGTTAAGGTGTTCCACTGTAGAGATACGTACGCCTTCGTCATTAACAAGAGCTGTACATAGCATAGTGTCACGAACTGACGCTGGATCAGCTGGGAAATCTACAGGTGGATTTACATCTGTACGACGATAAACAATACCTGTATTTGCAGCTGCCGGGCGAAGAGTAAGTGTGACTTTACGACCAGAGTGGAGACCCACACCAGTTGTTTTCACAATTTCTTTCAGAGTACGTTGTCTGATCATCTGCTTGCCTCGTTATCAGTGCTACAAATCACGGTCAGTATTTACCGACCGCGAATTTTACCATTAATTCGACGATAGTCAAATTTTGGGTATTTGTTAATCAGCCTGACGTCGTAAGAATGCTGGAATATCTAAGTATCCACTCTCTTTCTCAGCCTTAGGTGCTGCACTTTGGCTAGCGCCTGTACCTGAAGAAACAGGTGACGTTGTTGGCTGCGGCTTAACTTGAGGTTTAACCTCAGTTTTTTCTTGCAATGGTTGTGCCACTTTCTCTTCCACTTTTGGTGCAGTTTGAGCTGCAACTTGTGGTTGAGGAGTTGGTGCAACCTTAGCTTTACCACCAGCAACTAATGTAATGTCTGGTTTTTTCTCTGTGCCGATACCTGTTGCTACAACAGTTACACGGATTTCATCCGTCATATCAGGGTCTAGAGAAGTACCAATCACAACTGTTGCGTTATCAGATGCGAATGCCTTAACTGTATTACCTACTGTTTCGAATTCATCTAGACGCATATCTAGGCCTGCTGTGATGTTCACAAGAACGCCACGTGCGCCAGCTAGGTCGATGTCTTCTAGTAGTGGGCTAGAAATTGCCGTTTCAGCAGCTTCTTCAGCACGGTCTTCACCTTTTGCGATACCGCTACCCATCATTGCATGACCCATCTCAGACATTACGGTGCGAACATCCGCGAAATCGACGTTAATCATACCAGGGCGAGTAATTAGCTCAGCGATACCTTGTACAGCGTTTTTAAGTACATCATTGGCACTTGCGAAAGCTTCTAGCAGAGTTACGCCGCGGCCAAGTACTTTAAGTAGCTTCTCATTTGGAATCGTAATTAAAGAATCCACATGTTTAGAAAGCTCTTCAATACCTTGCTCAGCAAACGCTAAACGTTTTTTGCCTTCAAAGCTAAATGGCTTAGTTACAACAGCAACCGTTAGCACACCCAACTCTTTCGCAACTTCAGCAATAACTGGAGCAGCACCTGTACCAGTACCACCGCCCATACCAGCTGCGATAAATACCATATCGGCGCCAGTTAGAACTTCTTTAATTCTTTCTCGATCTTCGAGAGCTGCATCACGGCCTACTTGTGGGTTTGCACCAGCGCCCAAACCTTTAGTGATATCACCACCAATTTGGATCACGCTGCTCACGCTTGTTTTACGAAGTGCTTGTGCATCAGTGTTAACACTGATGAATTCTACGCCTTCGATTGATTCACGTACCATGTGCTCAACAGCGTTACCGCCACCGCCACCAACTCCAACGACTTTAATTACTGCATCGTCAGACATTTCCATCATCGGTTCAAACATGTGTTATCTCCGTTTTTTCCTGCAACTCAGGTTAAAACTCTTTTTGTATCCAATTACGCAATTTGCCAAATAAACCAGACATAGAAGGTGCTGAACGCTTAGGTTCGCTGTAATCACCTTCATCACTGATCTGACAATCTCTTGCGTAATGAAGTAAACCAACCGCCGTAGAATGATACGGCTCTTTAACATAGTCAGTTAAGCCACTAACTTCTAACGGCTTACCAACTCGAACTTGATTGCGGAAAACACGTTCCGCACACTCTACCAATCCGTCAATTTGTGCCGCTCCACCAGTGAGAACGACGCCAGCTGCAAGGTGGTGTTTAATACCTTCATCTCGTAGCTGTAATTGAACCGTATCAATAGTTTGGTTAACGAGACCCATAAGTTCAGTGTAACGTGGTTCAATCACTTCCGACAAAGTTTGTCGTTGCAAACTTCTCGATGGGCGACCACCAACACTTGGGACGTTAACAGAATCATCCTTGCTTACGAGTTCACTCAGAGCGCAACCATGGTTTACTTTTATCTCTTCAGCATCGCTCACTGGCGTGCCGAAAGCGAAGGCAATATCACTGGTTACTGCATTTCCTGCGTAGGAAAAGACTTCTGTGTGTCGAAGTGCGCCGCCAGTCCAAATGGAAATATCCATTGTACCCGCACCGATATCGACAACACATACTCCAAGCTCTCTCTCGTCTTCAGTAATTACCGCATTGCTTGAGGCAAGTCCTGAAAACACGATTTGTTCTACTGTGAGACCACATCGTTCAACAGCTTTAATAATGTTTCTCGCCATGTCGCTGTGGCAAGAAATTAGATGAACACTGACTTCCATTCGAACACCAGATAAACCAAGTGGATTCTTGATCCCCTCTTGATAATCGATGGTAAATTCTTGTGGAATCACGTGCAGAATTCTCTGCTCATCACCTATTTTAATTGATTTCGCGGTATGGATCGCTCGATCCATATCGTCTTGAGACACCTCTTCATCAGAAATAGTGCCCATGCCTTTTTCAATTCGGCTCGCGATATGTTTGCCCGATAGCGAGATAAACACATTGCTGATTTGGCATTCCGCCATCAACTCTGCTTGATCAATGGCTCGCTGAACTGACTTCACTACCGACTCTAGGTCGTTTACACCACCTTTATCCATACCTCTGGATGGGCTTTGCCCTGAACCAATGATATTGATTTGACCATCAGGCAATATTTCACCAACTAGAGCTGATATGGTCGCAGTGCCTATATCAAGACCAACGATTATGTTGTCATCTGCGGTCTTAGTCATCTGTGCTCTCTTCTAACTCTTGCTCTGGAAACCAACCTACAGCGGCTCCCGTATCATACCTGAGGTCGATGTAGCTCACTTGATTCGCTTTACTACCAAGTTCGTTGTAAAGCGAAATGAAGCGTTCAACACGCTCATCTAAAGAATCTTTACCTAGTTCTAAACGGATACCGTTATCTAGGATTATTTGCCAAGCGCGACGCTCATTGAGAACGAGCGAGGTAACGGTTAACCCTAGATTGTTAATCAAAGGAGTTATTTGTCGCCACTTTTCTATCACTTTTTGGCTGGTGCCGTCTGGGCCGTAAAGCTTGACTCTATCGCCCTTCAAAAGACCGATATCACCATTAAACACCTGACCATCGTCATTCAGCAGCATGTTACCGTTCCAGATTGCTGCCGCATGGTACTCAGTCAAAAATACTTTTATTGTGTCTGGCCACTGCTTACGAATGGACACCACTGAAACCCAAGGTAACGCTTCTAAACTGTCTTGCAACACACCGATGTCTTGCGACATGAACGTTCCAATATGCTCTAGCTCGCCAAAGGCATGTTGAACATCACCAGCAGTTACGTAAGTTAAGTCGCCTTGAAGTACTATTTTGGAGAGAGGCAATCGCTGATCGTCCCACATCCAAGTCAGTGTGGTATAGAAAAGAAATCCAATGAATAGCAGTACCATGACAAAAAAAGACCCGCCTACAGCGTGTTTCTTTAGCGATGGTAAACTGAATAGGTGGCGGTTTTCGCTAAAAGTACTTTCTACCAAAGCCCGCATTCCCTGTCGTTGGTTCGCAATTCTATTCCCTATCTTCGTAATAGAGGTAAAAGCACTTACTTTAACCTATGAATTATACTGAGCAAAATCAAACTATCAAACGTTGATAATAAGATTTTTGGTCAATTTTAGGTCAATCGCAAGAAGTGAGCGATCAACCACAGTCTGTATACAGTATTCTGCTACGCGTTTTGCATCTTATTAATGTCTAATTGTAGCGATTCAAGTTGCTTCGCTACACGACCAACATCACCAGCACCCTGTGTTAAAACAAGGTCTCCGCCTTGAATAACGTTGGCTAAAACCGACGGCAGCGTGTTGATATCAGCAACAAAGATGGGATCAATCTTACCACGCCCACGAATAGTTCGACTTAACGAGCGTCCGTCAGCCCCTGCAATAGGTTTCTCACCTGCAGAATAAACATCTAACAGAATAAGCACATCAACCTGCTCAAGAACGTTCGCGAAGTCATCATACAGATCGCGAGTGCGGCTATAACGGTGCGGTTGGAAGATCATCACAAGACGTTTATCAGTCCAACCACTTCGTGCAGCTTGAATGGTGACATCAACTTCGGTTGGGTGATGGCCGTAATCATCGACCAGCATTGCAGCACCCTTACCCGTTTCATATTCACCAAGGTGATCGAAACGACGGCCAGTGCCTTCCGTTCCAGCCATCGCTTTTAGAATCGCTTCATCGCTGATGTCATCTTCCGTCGCAACCGCAATCGCCGCTGATGCGTTCAGTGCGTTATGGCGACCGGGAATGTTCAACGTAATATCGAGATTGGCTTTACCTTTACGAACAACCGTAAACTTGCCTTGCTGACCTTGTTGTACATAGTTTTCAATGCGGATATCAGCGTCTTCAGAGAAGCCGTAAGTAATCACTTGGCGGCTCACATGAGGGATAAGTTCACGTACAACAGGATCATCTACACACATCACAGCCTGGCCGTAGAACGGCAGGTTGTGTAGGAAATCGATAAATGTCTGCTTTAGCGTTTCGAAATCGCCGCCGTAGGTATCCATATGATCCGCTTCAATGTTAGTTACGATACTAACCATAGGTTGCAGATGTAAAAATGAAGCATCACTCTCATCGGCTTCAGCGATAAGAATACGGCTTGAACCTAAACGTGCGTTAGTGCCAGCACTTTTAACCAAACCACCGTTTACGAAGGTTGGATCTAGGCCGGCTTCCGAGTAAATCTGTGTCACTAGCGCAGTCGTGGTTGTTTTACCGTGCGTACCTGCCACAGCAATACCGTGACGAAAACGCATCAGCTCAGCCAGCATTTCTGCACGACGAACGATCGGTGTGCGCGCTTCACGAGCTGCAATAATTTCTGGGTTTTCTTCGTTGATAGCGGTTGAAACAACCACCACACTTGCGTCGGCAACGTTACTCGCTTGGTGACCGATATAAACGGTCGCACCCTTGCTAACTAAACGATCAGTCACTGGGTTTTGAGCAATATCAGAACCCGTGATCTGGTAGCCTTCATTTAGCAAGACTTCAGCAATCCCGCTCATTCCGGCACCACCAATACCAATGAAGTGGATAGATTTAACACGGCGCATCTCTGGCACCATTGCACGGATTTGCGCTAAGTCTTGGGTATGTTCAATCGTCATCAATTCAATCTCATTATTTTGCTAAAGCTTTAATCGCTTCAGCGACGGTCACATCAGCATCAAGCTTGGCGGCTTGACGAGCTTTTGTTGCCATCATTTTTAATTCATTTCTATCAAGCTGCGCGATAGTGTTCGCTAGCTTATCAGCCGTTAGTTGAGGCTGTTCAATCATTAACGCTGCGCCACATTCAACTAAATGGTCGGCATTCAACGCTTGTTGTCTGTCTTTGTGCATAAACGGAACGAAGATAGAACCGACACCTGCCGCAGACACTTCTGATACGGTTAATGCACCTGAGCGACACACTAATAGATCTGCCCACTCATAAGCTTGCGCCACATCATCAATAAATTCAGTCACTTGAACATTACCAACAGAATGTGATTTGTATTGCTCAATAACTTGTTGTTGATTGTTCTTACCCGCTTGGTGCATCACAGTGAAGCCTTCACCAAGCTGCGCCATCGTTACTGGCAAGGTATCGTTTAGGATTTTTGCGCCCTGACTGCCGCCCATAACCAAGATGCGGATGTCACCATCACGCTCAGCCATGCGTTGCTCGGGTTCAGCTAAGGCAACCACATCTTCGCGTACTGGGTTACCCACCACTTCTGCAGTAGGAAACGCACCAGGGAAAGCTTGGAAAACCTTTTTAGCAATCTTAGACAGCCATTGGTTGGTTAAACCTGCCACTGCATTTTGTTCATGGAGAACCACTGGAATGCCAGACAACCATGCCGCGATACCACCCGGGCCACTCACGTAGCCACCCATACCAAGTACCACATCAGGCTGCCATGCTTTGATGTGTTGTCTTGCTTGAAGTATGGCATTAATAATCTGGAACGGCGCTTTAATTAACTTGCTAATGCCTTGACCACGCAGGCCTTTCACTTTGATGAAGTCGATTTCAATGCCATGCTTTGGCACTAAATCCGCTTCCATTCTGTCTGCTGTGCCTAACCAGCGAATTTCCCAACCTTGTTGCTGAAGCTTTTTCGCTACTGCTAACCCTGGGAAAACGTGACCGCCAGTACCACCAGCCATCACTATAAGTTTTTTGTTTTGTTTCATCACGTTAGATTCTTATTCTACTAATTCGTTTTGACTATCAGCTTGTTCTTTTTGTTGCATTCGGCATTCGTGGTCAATGCGCAGCAGCATTGATACCGCCACAGACATAACAATTAAACTCGAACCACCATAACTGATTAGCGGTAGGGTTAGACCTTTGGTCGGAACGATGCCAGATGCAGCACCTACGTTAACAAGCGTCTGAAACGCAAACCAAATACCAATACCAAAAGCCAGATAGCCGCTGAACACTTGATCGTGTTCAAAGGCTTTTTTACCTATCAGAATGGCTTTTAACACCAAGCTGAAGATCAACATTAATACTAAGGTAACACCGACAAAGCCAAGCTCTTCAGCCAACACAGCAAATACAAAATCGGTATGCGCTTCTGGTAAGTATTCGAGTTTTTGAATCGAGTTACCAAGCCCTTGCCCCATCCAATCACCACGGCCAAACGCCATCAATGACTGAGTTAACTGGTAACCACTGCCGAACGGGTCGTTCCAAGGTTCCCAGAATGAGGTAACACGTCGAACACGATAAGGTTCTATAACAATCAAACCGACGACCGCGGCAATACCTGCCACCATCAAGGCGATAAACTGTGAAAGCTTGGCACCAGCAATGAATAGCATGCCGAACAGGGTCACTAGCATTACGACCACAGTACCTAAATCGGGCTGGCCTAGCAGCAGCACGGCAAAAGCGCCGAATACCATGATCGGTTTACCAAAACCACCGAAGAAGGTTTTTCTCACTTCATCTTGCTTCCGAACCAAGTAGCCCGCCATAAAGATAAACAGCGATAACTTGGCGACTTCAGCGGGTTGTAAGTTAAATAGCCCTAATGGGATCCAACGCGATGCGCCGTTAACCGACTTACCGACGGCTAATACCACAATCAGCAAGAAGAAGGACAAGCCCAGTAGATACATACTGTATTGAAACCAGCGTTGCATCGGGATTTGCAATATGACGCTAGAGACACCTAACGCCAATACAAGGAAGATGGCATGACGGAACATAAAGTGAAACGGCTGATCGGTTAAACGAGCACTGATGGGGAACGAAGCAGACGTCACCATCACCAAACCTGTCAGCATTAGCCCAAGAGCAATCCACACCAATTGACGATCGTAAAGCGCCTCGGGAGTAGCACGGTTTAGCCACTGCCAGATGGATTGATTAATCTCTTTGACTCTTTGCACTGAATGTTAGTCCTTCAACACGTTAAGCATACTCATGAGCAAGCTCAGTGAACGCATCACCTCTTGCCATGAAATTATTAAATTGATCGAAGCTTGCGCACGCCGGAGACAGCATCACCATATCTCCAGCCACCAGCTGTGGCGAGATAGATTCGATTATCTGCTGCATGGTATCGAACTTTTGTGCCGATGGGTGCAGAGGCATGAATTGATCTGCATCTTCACCGAAACAACACAGCTGAACACGCTCAAGTTGCGCCAATACTGGTTCAAGCTCACTAAAGTCAGCACCTTTACCAACGCCGCCAACCAAAAGATATAACGTACCTTGATACTCCAACCCAGACAGGGCTGCCAATGTGCTGGCTACATTCGTTGCTTTGGAGTCATTAACCCATTTGATTTCGCGCTTGTCAGCCACGACTTGGCAACGATGCGTCAAACCGTTATAGGCCTTCAAAGCATCAAGACTTTTGCTGTAGTCGATACCAACTTGCTTCAATAGTGCAAGTGAGACTAACGCATTCGCCACATTGTGACGTCCAACCAATGTTAAATCTTGGGTAGCAAGGACAGGTTTACCGTGATCGACCAACCACTCAGTACTATCAATCGTTGATACACCAAACTCTTGGTTATCTAGGCCAAAAGTCAACAATGGCATTGTCTGGTCAGGGTAAGTCTCTTTGTCTTCACGATTAACAGTCGCACACTGCGCGTTATTAAAGATTCTTAACTTGGCCTCACGGTAATCAGCCATGCCTTGATAGCGATCCATATGATCTTCAGACAGATTTAAGAATGCCGCAGCGGCAAGTTTTAAATTCGATGTAGTTTCTAACTGAAAACTTGAAAGTTCAAGGACATATAAATCCGCATCAAGTTCTAGAAGGTCTAGGGCAGGAATGCCAATATTGCCGCCAACGCCAACATTAAGCCCAGCAGCCTTAGCAAGCACACCAGTCAGATCAGTCACGGTACTCTTACCGTTTGAACCAGTAATCGCCACAACAGGCTTATCTACAGCCCAACCAAACAGCTCGATGTCGCCAACGACAGGCGTACCCGCTTGAAGCACATCTTGAATTTCAGGTGTCGCTAAAGCAATGCCTGGGTTAGCAACCACCAGATCAGCCTCAGCTAGCCATTGGCTATTCCAGCTTCCAGAATGCAGCTCAACCGACTCAGGCAAAGATTCCTTTCCTGGTGGTAGCTCTCGCGTATCAATTACCTTTACGCAAGTATGGGGCTGATATTTTACGAGATGTTTAACGACAGAGAGCCCGGTAATACCGAGCCCCACA
This sequence comes from Vibrio sp. 10N.222.55.C6, assembly GCF_041473395.1. Taxonomy (NCBI): domain Bacteria; kingdom Pseudomonadati; phylum Pseudomonadota; class Gammaproteobacteria; order Vibrionales; family Vibrionaceae; genus Vibrio; species Vibrio sp. 10N.222.55.C6. The sequence continues at coordinate 160,495 of NZ_JBFRSD010000028.1, read as the reverse complement.
ACCACTACATTTTGAATATTTTGCCAACGTTCCATTTAAACAAGATGCTCTTAATAGTTTTAAAGAGCCTCTAATCTGAGGCTCACATAGGATTAACGAACTTTCAGTGTCGCTAGGCCAACCAGTACTAATACCATTGAGATTATCCAAAAACGCACGATAACACGCGGCTCTGGCCAACCTTTAAGTTCATAGTGGTGGTGAATCGGTGCCATGCGGAAAATACGCTGACCACGCAATTTGTAAGAGCCCACCTGCAGAATCACTGACAGAGTCTCCATTACAAACACACCACCCATGATCACTAGTACCAACTCTTGACGAACGAGTACCGCAATCACACCTAACGCACCACCCAGTGCTAGAGAGCCAACATCGCCCATGAATACTTGTGCTGGGTAAGTGTTAAACCATAGGAAGCCAAGGCCTGCACCAACGATAGCAGTACATACCACCACCAGTTCAGAGGTGTATGGGATGTATGGAATGTGTAGGTATGCTGCAAAGTTAACGTTACCTGTCGCCCAAGCGATAACAGCAAAACCCGCAGCAACCATAACCGTTGGCATAATCGCCAAGCCATCTAGGCCATCAGTTAGGTTTACCGCGTTACTGGTACCCACAATAACAAAGTAAGTCAGCACGATGTACAGCAGGCCAAGTTGTGGCATCACATCTTTAAAGAAAGGCACCACTAATTGTGTCGCAGCAGTGTCTTGCCCATGAGCATACAGAGCAAACGCCACAACCAATGCAATAGCCGATTGCCAGAAGTACTTCCAACGCGCAATCAAGCCATCAGTGTTCTTACGAACGACTTTACGATAATCATCAACAAAACCAACTGCACCGTAACCGCCTAGCACGACAAGTACGGCCCAAACGTAAGGGTTTGATAAGTCAGCCCAAAGTAAGACCGTAATGATGATCGCAGCAAGGATCATCACACCACCCATGGTTGGTGTACCACGCTTACTGAAGTGAGATTCTGGGCCGTCATTACGAACAACTTGGCCAATTTGCAGCATTTGCAGACGCTCAATTAAACGAGGTCCCATCCACAGCGACAGACATAAAGCCGTCAAAATGCTCGCGATTGCACGAAACGATAAGTATTCGAACAAACGGAAAAAAGAAAAGTGTGGCTGTAGTAGCTCTGCAAGCCAAATTATCATGAAAAGTTCTCCTTTAAAGCAGCGGCTATTTTACTCATTCCTGCACTATTGGCGCCTTTTACCAACAAGGTATGTGGCGCGTTTTCTGGCAAGCTCAAGTGCTGCTCTATGTGCGCGATCATCGCTTCATGCGTTGCAAAGTGAGTGCCGTTACACACTTCACTAATCACCTTGGTATCGTCACCGTAAGTGAGTACATGCTCAAAAGCGAATGGGGCAGCATATTCACCGACTTGACGGTGAAGTGCAAGGCTTTCATCGCCTAACTCAGCCATATTGCCTAAAATCAACCAACGTTGACCTTTGAAGCTCGATAGCAATTTAGCTGCCGCCTTCATTGCAGGCACGCTGGCGTTATAACTGTCATCTATCAGCTTGATATTCTGACTTAATTGTTGAACCTCAACTCGTCCTTTGACTGAGATAAGATTCGCTAAACCATTTTTTATTTCATCGAGCGTTGCGCCAAACTGAATGCTCAACGCTGCTGCTGCTAAGGCATTCGCTACGTTATGCTGGCCGATAATGCCAAGTTCAACGGGCACAGAACCTTTTGGTGTCTGCATATCAAAGCACGCTTCACCTTGCTCGTTGATACGAATATTTTTGGCAAAGTAATCCGCTGTATCATCACTTTCTGAAAAGGTCAGAACCGCTTTATCTGCGAGAACTTCACTCCAAAATTCGCCACCGTTACTCTCTAAACTAACAATAGCAGTGTCACCAGCTGCAAGCCCCTGAAAAATTTCACCTTTTGCTTGCTTCACACCATCAATTGAGCCAAATCCTTCTAGGTGCGCCGCTGCCACATTATTTACCAAGGCAACCTGTGGTTTCACAAACTGGGTGGTGTAGGCGATTTCACCGATATGGTTAGCGCCTAATTCGATCACCGCATAGTCATCGCTTGGTTCACTACGTAGCAAAGTCAAAGGCACACCAATATCATTATTGAAGTTACCTGCCGTAAACAGCACCTTGCCACGTTGTTGCAGAATGCTCGCCACCATCTCTTTGACGGTCGTCTTGCCACAACTGCCAGTAATCGCCATGGTTGGCACATCACATTGTTTATGGATCCAAGCACTTAGCTGACCTAAAGCAAGTTTAGTGTCTTCAACAACAACTTGAGTAATATTTAGGTCAAGTTTTCGTTGAACTAATAACGCACTCGCATTGGCCTCAACAGCCTGACCACAAAAATCATGCGCATCAAAACGTTCACCTACGAGAGCAACAAACAGTGCACCTTCTTCAACGGTGCGAGTATCGGTAGAAACCGCATTGATCAAACTATTGCTCGATTTTCCAGCCTCTATCAGCTGACCGTTCACCGCTGAGCAGATCTGCTCGAGTGATACATCAATCATTATGAAATACCTAAAAGTTGTAGTGCTGACTCTCGATCCGAATAGTGGATCGTTTTGTCTTTTAATACTTGGTAATCCTCATGGCCTTTACCAGCCAGAAGAATAATGTCGTTATTACCCGCCTGCTCTAGAGCAAACTTAACCGCCTGAAAGCGATCGTGTTCAACAAAGGCGACTTCAGGCTCACTTAAACCTGCCAGCATGTCTTTAACAATCAATGCCGGGTCTTCACTGCGAGGGTTGTCATCTGAAATAATAATGTTATCGGCGAACTGCTCTGCGGTAACCGCCATCATAGGGCGCTTGCCTGTATCTCGATCACCACCGCAGCCAAAGATTGCCCATAGCTTTCCAGAGCAATGTACACGTAGTGCTGCCAATGCTTTCTCTAATGCGTCAGGTGTATGCGCGTAGTCGACAACCACTTTCGCTTTGTTTGGTACTTGGAACAATTCCATGCGACCAATAACAGGTTGCAATTGAGGTGCTGTGTCGATCAAGGTTTGCTTGTCGATGCCTAGTACAAGTAGGGTCGCGAAAGCAACCAATACATTTGATGCGTTGAACTGGCCAATTAAAGGAACAGACAGTTGTCCCTGCCCCCAGCTACCATCAAAAGCGAGTTTGATACCCGTCTCTGCATAAGCAACATCCGATGCCCATACTGACTGCTGGTAGCCCGATAACGGAAGCAATGACACAGCTACTGCATTGGACAGATCAGCCATCCAAGCTTTACCGACTTCATCATCAACATTAATCACAGCGTGCTTACACTTATGCTGAGTAAACAAGCTCTTCTTAGCCAGAGCGTACTCTTGCATCGTGCCGTGGTAATCCAAGTGGTCACGGCTCAAGTTAGTAAATACACCAGCCTCAAAATCCAATGCCTTAACTCGGCCTTGAACCAAACCATGAGACGAGATTTCCATCGCGGTATAAACAGCGTTTTCTTCAGCCAACTCACTCAGCGTACGTTGTATTTCAATCGCACTACCGGTCGTATTCGCCGCCGTTTTAAGGTTGTCTAGAAAACCGTTACCCGTGGTGCCCATTACCGCAGAGCGTTGGCCGACTAAATCTAGCCACTGAGCAATCAATTGGGTGATAGTGGTTTTGCCATTGGTGCCGGTAACACCAATCAGCTTAGTCGCCTGAGACGAGTAAACACGACCGGCCAACTCAGATAACACCAAGTTAAGGTCTTTAATGTAAACAACCGGAACAGCATCCAACCACTCAATCAGACCATGGGCCTTTTCAGCATCAGCTTGTGCGATAACGGCATTGGCTCCCTGTGAGACCGCTTTGTCAATGAAACGACGGCCATCAACAGCATGCCCAACTACAGCAACAAAAATATCGCCGTCTTTGATGGCACGACTATCCAACTCCAACTGTTCAACGGCAATCGCATCCAGCTCAGGTGAACTAAAGTCACTCCAAGGAGAAAGTAAAGATGACAGCGTGAGGCTATTACTCATATTGAATCCTGATTGGCTCTATTCTTGAAACTTGTTTTCATCAGCAGGGACATTCAGTATTTGCAATGCACCCTTCATGATTTCAGAAAAAACGGGGGCAGCAACTGAACCGCCATAGTAAAGGTCACCTTGAGGCTCATTGACCACAACAACCAGCGCGACTCTTGGGTCACTAACCGGGGCAAAACCTGCAGTAATCGCAATGTATTCGTCGCTGTATCCGCCAGCTTCAGCCTTACGAGAAGTACCCGTTTTTGCTGCAACTCGGTAACCAGGAACGGCCGCTCTTGTTGCTGTGCCGCCTTTTTGAGTCACCCCTTCGAGCATATTCAAAACCAGTTCAGCGTTCTCGCGCTTGATGATCTGCTTAGAAAAGTCTTGGTCGTTACTCTTAATAATATGAATCGGTTCATACATGCCTTTGTTGGCTAGCGTCGCATACGCATGGGCCAACTGCATCGGTGTAACAGACAAACCGTAACCGAATGATAGTGTTGCAATTTCAAACTTAGACCAGCGACGACGATTCGGGAAAATACCGCTCGTTTCACCGATTAAGTTCAGCCCAGACATTTCGCCCAGACCAACAGAACTGTACATCCCTAGCAGAGCTTCTAAAGGCATGTTAAGTGCCAACTTCGCCACACCGATGTTACTCGACTTCTTGAGGATCAGCGCTAAATCAGCCTTACCGACTTTAGACGAGTCTCGCACACGACTGCCACCGATCTGCATGATGCCGTTGCCAGTATCAATAACGATATCTGGATCAGCTGTACCGTTCTCTAGCGCTGCTAAAACCACAAAAGGTTTCACGGTAGAACCGGGCTCCATCGCATCGGTAAGTACGCGGTTACGCATCTTAAAGCTTTGTAAGTCAGCACGATTGTTTGGGTTATAAGAAGGCGCATTAACCATCGCCAACACAGCGCCGGTTTTTACATCCAACAAAATCGCTGAGCCAGAAGTCGCCTTATGATCGGCCACCGCCTGTTTAATCGCTCGGTAGGCGATCGCTTGTAATCGTTGATCGATCGTTAGCTCGAGTGGTTTGCCTTCTTCACGCTCTTCTAAAGCAATGTTTTCAACAACACGTCCGTAGCGGTCTTTACGAATCGTTCGCTTACCGGCCTCGCCTGTGAGCCATTTGTCATAGCTGCGCTCAACGCCTTCTAGGCCGTGTCCATCAATGCCGGTAACACCGATAAGATGAGCACTGATTTCACCTGCAGGGTAGTAACGACGAGATTCAGCTTTAAGCCCCACACCCACGAGTTTAAGATCGCGGATATATTTAGCCATCGCAGGGCTAACTTGTCTCTGAAGATAAATAAATCGGCGGGATTTGTTACTAGAGATCTTATCGATCATCGGTTGTCGCTCTAGGCCAAGTACATCAGCTAACGCATACCAACGATCAATTTGAGCCATACCATTTTTATCGAAAATGGTTTTCGGGTCAGCCCATACCGCTTCAACAGGAACACTGACAGCAAGTGGCTCACCATTGCGATCAGAAATAATGCCACGAGCAGAAGGAATAGCCTTAACACGCACCGAACGAAGGTCGCCCTGACGAATTAAGTTATCTGGTTCAATGATTTGTATATAAGCCACACGACCAACAAGTGCAGCAAAGGCAAGAAACACGAAAGCAATAACGACGTTAAAACGCCATTTTATCAGAACTGGATCCGAATCCTTTTCGCTCTTCACACGCTTTTTCGTTGATTTATTAACGGTTTTCGCGGGTGATTTTTCCTTTTTACCGGTCATTTCAGTGTGATCACAACTTCTTTATCAGAGTCTGGACGTTTCATGTCTAACTCTCGTTTTGCCGATGCTTGAACGCGACTGTGTTCAGCCAAAGCCGTCTCTTCAAGCATTAAATTTCGCCACTCATCATCTAGCTGCTCTCGTTCGACTAATGCCATGTCTTTTTGCGTAATCGCCTGACGTGACATATGTGTCGTAAGAACGACCCCCATCGCACTCGCAAAGATACAGATAAGAATCACCAATGGGACCTTACCCACGGAGATCAAATCAAAAAATATTATCTTGGCTAAGTTAGGCTTGGAGGTCTTCATTGACTAAAGCTTTTCTGCGATTCGTAGTACTGAGCTGCGTGAACGAGTATTTTCATCCACTTCACCTTTAGAAGGCTTGATCGCTTTACCAATTGGTTTTAGATCGGCACTGCCTAAAGCTTTAATTTGATCTTCTGTTAATGGTAAACCATGAGGTACCTGAGGGCCTTGACTCTCTTTACGGATGAAGCGCTTCACCATACGGTCTTCAAGAGAGTGAAAACTGATAACAGAGATACGACCTTGGGGAGCAAGAATACTTGCAGCGCCTTTCAGTGCGGTATCGATCTCTTCAAGTTCACTATTAATGTAGATACGAAATGCTTGGAAAGCACGTGTCGCTGGGTGCTTTTTCTCTTTAAAGTTCTTTGGAGCGACATCAGAGATAAGCTTAGCCAATTGGCCAGTACGTGTTAACGGTTCGTTCTCTTCGTTCTCTTGATAAGCAATGATGCCCTTCGCGATACGACGAGCGTGTTTATCTTCACCGAACTCACGGATAACCCATGTGATGTCATCAAGATCCGCATCAACTAGCCACTGAGAAACCGGAATACCCGTCGTTGGATCCATACGCATGTCTAGCGGGCCGTCTTTCATGAAGCTAAAGCCACGTTCAGCATCATCTAGCTGTGGTGAAGACACACCTAAATCCAGTAAAACACCATCCACTTTACCCACTAAGTCATAACGCTCTGCATATTCAGCCATACCTGAGAATGGGCCGTGAATAATCGTAAAACGGGGGTCATCAATCTTCTGAGCTTCAGCAATTGCTTGTGGATCGCGGTCGATACTAAAGAGTCTTCCATTCTCGCCCAGTTTAGACAGGATTGTACGGCTGTGCCCACCACGGCCAAAAGTACCATCGATGTAGGTACCGTCAGGTTTGATCGCAAGTCCGTCAATAGATTCGTTAAGCAATACTGAAATATGTTTGAATGCTTCTGTCATAGTCTTCTCAGTGAGTGGATTGAGCCATTAGTTCGGCAATAATTTGTTCTATTAACGTTTTAGTGTACTGATTTCACGCTGTATCTCCACCATATTGTGTATAGGCATTTGGAATTTTTGACCCAAGCTTATATCAGGGTGAAAGATTTTAAGGAAATCTAAATAATTTACGTCAATATAAAGCAAAAAACCCATCACTACGGTTAAGTAATGATGGGTTCTTTATATAGGTGGAGTTGACACATACGCCGGGTTCTGTTCCGCTTGCGCGGTGGTAACCATTCGTCTAGGCCTGCAATCGCTCACAGGCTCAAGCAATCTACCCGCCCCCATACGCGAGCAGCGCAATGCGAGGGCCTATTTGATCTTGCTCCGGGTGGAGTTTACCTTGCTACGAACTGTTGCCAGTCGCACGGTGCGCTCTTACCGCACCCTTTCAGCCTTACCTGTGCCTCTTCCGAAGAAATGAGGCCATCGGCGGTCTTCTCTCTGCTGCACTTGTCGTGGGCTCGCGCCCCCCAGACGTTATCTGGCACCCTGCTCTATGGAGCCCGGACGTTCCTCCCCTCTGCCAGTCTCCCGAAGGACTTCAACGTCAGTTTCCCGAAGGACCTCAACGTCAGTCTCCCGAAGGACATCAGCAAAGCAGCGATTACCCGTTCAACTCCGAGGGCGGATTGTATAGAGATTAGAGTGCAGTGTCTAGCGAGATCACAAATATGCTGCAAACCGCTAAGTAAACGCATGAATTTCACACAATCCAGACAAAAAAAGAGGAATGAAGGGACGACCTTCATTCCTCACAAGCTTTAAAATAGCACTCTAGCGACTTATACACTGAGCAGCTATTTATCTATTCAGCGTTAACCATCTAGGTGCTCAAGGCCCCACTTGTACAGCGCGTTCTTTTTCAGGTTGTAGATTTCAGCTGTCATTGCCGCCGCTTTTTTAAGAGGTAACTCTTTAGTTAGGATACCCAGAGTACGAGTCGCTTCGTCTGGCAGTTCTGTGCTCGCTTCTTCACGATGACCATGAATCAGTAACACCATCTCACCGCGCTTACGGTTCGAATCTTCTTCAATCCACTCAATAAGTTCACCAAGTGGCAGCCCTTGGATGGTTTCGAAGGTTTTGGTTAGCTCACGCGCCAACACGACCTCACGGTCGGGTCCTAAGATCTCTAGCATGTCCTGCAGAGAATCCGTAATACGGTGCGGTGATTCGTAGAAAATACATGTGCGCTCTGCTTTTGCAATCTCTAAGAACTTGTCTTTACGACCCTTACTCTTTGGTGGTAAGAAGCCTTCAAAGCTGAAACGATCTGACGGTAAACCTGACGCACTGAGTGCGGTAATCACAGCACAAGCACCAGGAAGTGGCACAACTCTCACACCCGCTTGACGACATTGTGAGACAAGATGGTAACCTGGATCACTGATTAAAGGAGTACCCGCATCAGAGACTAATGCGATAGACTGACCTTCTAATAACCTTTCGACTAGAACTTGCGCTTTAGTTTGTTCATTATGATCATGTAAAGCGAACGTTCTGGTGGATATATTGAAGTGAGCAAGCAGCTTACCCGTGTGGCGTGTGTCTTCGGCTGCAATAACATCGACACTTGATAAAATTTCAATTGCTCTTTGAGTGATATCTCCCAAATTTCCGATTGGGGTTGGCACAATGTAGAGAGTTGGGCTCTCTGTGAGCAAGGTTTTGTTATCTGTCATTTGTTTACCATCACTTCAACGATTAATATAGATACAAATTTATACGGAATTTAAAGAACTCATGGCAACGATGAACCATAAGAGACTCAGTGTACCACGCTTACTAACTCCAATTGCATTAGCAATTACATTGGCGGCTTGTTCTTCAGGTCCTCAAGCACCAACGCGTGTTGATATTACACTAGATCCAGCGCAATCAACTGAAAGTTACATGATGCAGGCGGATAGTAGCAAAGGAAGTCTACAAAACGACTGGTTAATCATGGCACTTAAGGCTTCTGTGCAAGCTGGAAAAACCGATCAAGCGACTCTGCTTATCAAGCGCTTAGCCAAACAAGAGCTGAGCGAGACGCAACAAGCGGAATGGCAATTAGCTCGCGCTCAACTGCTGGTGAATAACTCGCAACCACAGCAAGCGTACAGCCAGCTGAACTTTCAGCCTTGGTGGAAGCTTCCGAACGAGCAGTGGAAAGATTATCACGAGCTACGCGCTAACATTTCTGAAATGCAAAGCGAGTATTTCGAAGCAAGCCGTGAGTTAGTCCTTTATTCAGAATACGTAGACGCTGATGACGAAAGCCAACAGATAACTGCCGACCGTATTTGGCAGAACCTGAATAGCTACTCTCAATATGAGATTCTAGAACTTAAGACTTCTCCGACAGAAGACGTTCTAGCAGGTTGGTTACAGCTGGCTATTTATATGAAGACGCTGAACTCTAACCTTCCAGACCTACAGAAAACTCTGTCTGATTGGCTGGCTGAGAACCCTCGTCATCCTGCAGCAATATACACACCTCAGGCGATCACTGACATATTGGCGCTAGAGATAAGCAAACCAACCAGCACTGCGCTATTACTGCCGCTCACGGGTAAGTACGGCAAGCAAGCACAGCTTGTGCGTGATGGTTTCATCTTTGCGATGATGAATGACAAAGAGCGCGAAGAAAACGCAACGCTAACGGTTATGGACACCAACGTTCAAAGTGCTGCTGAAATTAAAGCGACACTGGAAGAGAACAAGGTAGATTTCATCGTTGGCCCGCTGATTAAGAGCAATATTACCAAGCTTCAGCAAGCGCAGAAAAACCACGAAAATTCGATTCCAGCTTTAGCTCTAAATATTCCGACGCAGCTAGAACCTGATACCAATATTTGCTATCTCGCTCTATCGCCAGAGCAAGAAGTCGCTCAGGCAGCGAAACACCTTTTTGCTCAAGGCTACAAGTACCCGCTTATTCTGGCGCCAAAAGGGCGTTTAGGTGACCGCGTTAAGCAAGCGTTTGAGAAAGAGTGGAAAAAATACAGCAACAACGAAGTCGCGATTACCTTATTCTCTGACAAACGCCAACTTCAGCGCAATGTGAATCAGGTATTCGGCTTACAAGAGAGCCAACAACGTATCGCTCAAATGGATGGGCTACTTAACCTAGACCTAGAAACTGAACCGCGCAGCCGTCGTGATATTGACTCTGTTTACATTGTGGCGAAGAACTCAGAGCTTACGTTGATTAAGCCTTTCATTGAAGTCGCGATTAACCCAGATGCTGACCAACCAGCCTTGTTCTCAAACTCACGCAGCAATAGCGGTGACAAGCAGTACGAAGATCTAACGGGTGTGTTCTACAGTGACATCCCACTATTGGTTGAGAGCAAGAACGAGCTTAACAAAGAGCTAAACGACCTATGGCCTGCACATTCAAACGGCCAAAAACGTCTGCAAGCACTGGGGATGGATGCCTACTACCTAATGGATGCATTGCCACAGATGAAAGCCGTACAGGATTACAGCATTCCAGGTGAAACCGGCGTGTTAACCATCGACAACAACTGTGTTGTTCAACGTGAAATCAGCTGGGCAGAGCATGGGGCTTTTTAGCCGAAAGTTCCTGTCCAAACCAACAATCACCCACAAACAAGTGGGTGATAAATACGAGACCGTGGCTAAAAATTATTTAGTTGGCCACGGATTATCGTTAATTCAAGAAAACTTCATAGCTAAATGTGGCGAGATTGATCTTATAATGCGCCATAACAATACGGTTGTGTTTGCTGAGGTAAAATACCGCAAGCAAACCCGCTACGGACATGCCGCCGAAATGGTGACAGCAAAGAAGTCACAGAAGCTGCTCAAAACAGCCAATGTTTGGCTTATGCAGCAAGGCTTGTCGGTGCACTCTACAGATTTCAGGTTTGATATCGTTGCCATAGAAGGGCCGAATGACAATATCGACTGGATTCAAAACGCGATTACCCAAGGATAAACATGCTAGACAGCATTAAAGAAAGTTTTACAGAAAGTATTCAGATCCAAATTGCGGCTGCAGAAGCACTGCCAGACGCAATTACGCATGCCGCTCAAGCAATGGTTGCGACCTTGCTTAACGGAAACAAAATTCTTTGTTGTGGTAATGGTGGTTCGGCGTCGAATGCTCAGCAATTTGTATCGTGCCTACTTAATCGCTTTGAAACCGAGCGCCCTAGCCTGCCAGCAATGGCTCTCACAGCAGACAACACCACGCTAACGGCAGTAGCCAACGACTATCACTACGAAGAGATTTTCTCTAAGCAGGTACGTGCGTTTGGTCAAACTGGCGATATTTTACTGGCTATCTCTACTAGCGGTAACAGCAAAAACATCATCAAAGCAATGGAAGCAGCGGTAACACGTGACATGACGATCATCGCCTTTACGGGTAAAGATGGTGGTGAAATGGCAGGCTTACTTGGCGAACACGATGTAGAAATTCGTATCCCTTCACACCGTACAGCACGCATTCATGAAGTACACATGGTGACACTGCATTGCTTATGTGACCTAATCGATCAAGTACTCTTCCCTGCTCACGAAGAGTGATATACGGAGCATCACAATGAAATCATTAACCTCTATGAGGCTGTTTAAGCTGATTAGTGTTTCGCTACTTACACTGTCCCTGTCTGGTTGTGCTGGCATTTTCATTGCTGGTGCCGCAACCACAGCGAACTTAGTCACTGATACACGAACCACCAAACAAATCTGGAACGATAACAATATCGAATTTGAAGTCGCGGCCATCACCAACAAGCAGCCATATCGTGGCAACGTTCGTATCACAGCGAGCTCTTACCGAGGTTCAGTTGTATTGATGGGGCAAGCGACCACTGACTCAGAGCGCCGCGCGTTTGAAAACCAAGCCAAAGAAGTGGCAGGCGTAGAAAGCATCCATAATCAGGTGCGAGTAAAAGAGCCATTGACCATCAGTGCTATTAGTAACGACAGCTGGATTACTACCAAGGTGAAATCAGCTCTTCTAGCAAACGCTGATCTCAACGGCATCAAGGTTAAAGTCATCACTGAAGATTCAGAGGTGTTTTTACTTGGGTTAGTATCTAGAGAGCATGCTGATATCGCGACAGAAGTTGCGCGTAATGTTTCAGGCGTAAAGCAGGTGATTCGAGCGTTTGAATATGGCGAAGAAGAGACGGCCGTTAACTAGCCTTAAGCAAGCCAACTAAATGCTATTTAGCAGAAAAGAAAAAGCAGCGACGAGTCGCTGCTTTTTTATTTGAGTCGTTATTTAGCTAACGCTATTTGATAACACGAAGGCTTGGGCGACCTTTTGCTGGACGAGGAGGCTCAGGATCTGAGTCAGGCTCTTCAGCATCTACGTCTGCCGTTGCTACGCTCAAAGATGGGCCTTTCTCTTGTTCTTCAAAAGGACTTTCTTCAATCCCTTCTTCAAAAGATTCCATGTAAGCCTCTTCAGGTTCAAACATGGTACCAGCACCATTTTCACGAGCATAAATCGCTTGTACTGCGTAAAGCGGCACGATCACAGAGTGTGGACGACCACTAAAGCGAGCACTAAACGTCACAGCTTCGTTACCCAGTTCAAGTTGTCCAACCGCACGAGGTGCGATGTTCAGAATGATCTGACCATCTTGAACAAACTCTTCTGGAACTCTTACACCCGGTAATGTTGCTTCAACAACAAGGTGTGGAGTTAATTCGTTATCAACCAGCCATTCATAAAATGCACGAAGCATATATGGTCGGCGTGGAGTCATATTTGAAATATCCATAAACGCTTAGCGAACGAGTCGCATCTCACGCTCAGCTTCAGTTAGAGAAGCTAGGAATGAATCACGTTCGAATACGCGGTTCATGTAAATCTTAAGCTCTTTAGAACCAGGGCCAATTAATTCGATACCAAGCTCAGGTAAACGCCATAGTAGCGGAGCTAGGTAACAATCAATTAGGCTAAATTCTTCGCTCATGAAGTATTCATACTCAGCGAAGATAGGAGCAAGAGTTAGTAGGTCGTTGCGCAGTTTAACGCGAGCTGCTTCAGATTCTTCAGCGTTGCCTTTAACGATCTTCTCTGCAACTGAATACCAGTTACGCTCAATGCGGTACATCATTAGACGACTATTACCACGAGCAACCGGGTATACAGGCATCAACGGTGGATGAGGGAAACGCTCATCTAAGTACTCCATAATGATCTTTGAGTCATATAAAGCAAGCTCACGATCAATAAGAGTAGGTACTGATTTGTACGGGTTCAGTTCAACAAGCTCTGCTGGTAGATTTTTTTCATCAACCAACTCAACTTCAACACTTACGCCTTTTTCAGCAAGAACAATGCGCACCTGATGGCTATACATATCAGAAGCACTTGAGAAAAGAGTCATTACAGAACGTTTATTGGCAGCTACAGCCATGGAGCCCTCCAGTACACTTTAAATAAAAACAATGGAGGCCTAAAGCCTCCATTGAACATTAACATAATTTGGGAATTAGCACTGTATTATAGCACAATTAGTGCACATCACGCCAATACTCTTTCTTCAGCAAAATCACGATGATAGTGAAGATTACTAAGAAGGCCATTACCCACCAACCCATAGCGTGACGCTCAAGTTGAACTGGGTCGCCCGAGTAAACCAAAAAGTTAACAAGGTCACGAACTGCTTCGTCGTATTCACCAGCACTTAATTCGCCAGAGCCGTCAGTCTCAGTGCCAACAACAACCGTCACTTCCTCGCCATCTACCATATGAGTATCGTAGATTGGTGTTGGGATACCTTGCAGTTCTTCAAGAACGTGCGGCATACCAACGCTTGGGAAAACAATGTTGTTCACGCCAAATGGACGAGACGGATCTTCATAGAAAGTACGAAGGTAAGTGTACAGCCAGTCTGCGCCACGAACACGAGCAACCAATGTTAGGTCTGGTGGCGGAGCACCAAACCAACTTGCCGCTTGATCAGAAGGCATAGCATTAACCATCAAGTCACCGATTTTCGCTTCAGGGTCGAAAATCAGATTTTCCTTCATAAGATCAACGGGGATCTCTAAATCATTCGCAACACGTTCATAGCGCTGGTACTGCGTTGAGTGACAAGCGAAACAGTAGTTCATGAACATCTTAGCGCCATTTTGCAATGAAGCTTTGTCTGTTAAATCATTGTTCGCTTTGTCTAATGGTACGTTTGCACCCGCTGCCATCACCAGTGACGGCAACATAGCAAATAAAATTACAATCCACTTTTTCATTTGAATGTCACCCTTTCTGGTAATGGTTTCGTCGCTTCATTTTTACTGTAGAACCACAGTAGAACGAAGAACATGAAGTAACCTAAGCTAAAGATTTGAGCCAGTAGCGTGTATGTTGGCGTTGCTGGAAGCGCACCAAGTACACCAAGCGCAATAAAGCTTATTGTGAATTGGATGATGTTAATCAAATGCAGTTTGCTACGGTAACGGTAAGAACGCACTTTACAACGGTCGAACCATGGTAGTAGGAATAGCACAACAATAGATGCGCCCATTGCTACAACACCTAGCAACTTATCAGGAACAGCACGCAGAATTGCGTAAAACGGCGTGAAGTACCATACCGGAGCGATGTGCTCTGGTGTTTTCAGTGGGTTAGCAGCTTCAAAGTTTGGCGGCTCAAGGAAGAATCCACCCATCTCTGGGTTAAAGAACAGCACATAACAGAAGAAGAATAGGAAACCGGCCACACCAACCATATCTTTCACGGTCCCGTATGGGTGGAAAGGAATAGAGTCAATGATGTCGTATTTCTTAGTGTAATCCTTGTGGAATGGGAACTGCGTTTTGTAGTCGTCGCCCATTGTGCCTTTAGGAAGTTTCGTCTCAATACCGTCTGGGTTGTTCGAACCCACTTCGTGCAGTGCTAGTACGTGAAGTACGATAAGCAGCAGAAGTACAATTGGTAGAGCGATAACGTGCAGTGCGAAGAAACGGTTCAGCGTTGCACCAGAGATGATGTAGTCACCACGGATCCAAAGCGTTAGGTCATCACCGATAACAGGGATCGCACCAAACAGAGAAATGATTACCTGAGCACCCCAGTAAGACATTTGACCCCATGGTAGTAGGTAACCCATGAAAGCCTCAGCCATAAGCACTAAGAAGATCAACATACCGAAGATCCAAAGTAGCTCACGAGGCTTTTGGTAAGAACCATAGATTAGGCCACGGAACATGTGCAGGTAGATAACAACGAAGAATGCCGAAGCACCTGTTGAGTGCATGTAACGTAGTAGCCAACCGTATTCCACATCACGCATGATGTATTCAACAGAAGCAAATGCACCCTCACCTGACGGTACGTAGTTCATTGTTAGCCAAATACCCGTAAGGATTTGGTTAACCAATACCAACATTGCCAAAGAACCGAAAAGGTACCAAAAGTTAAAGTTCTTAGGCATTGGGTATTCAGATAAATGCTTTTTATACGCATTCATCGCGGGTAGACGTTTCTCTACCCAATCAAGCAATCCTTGCATTACGCGTCTCCCTCGTCCACACCGATCATGATCTTAGTGTCACTCAAATACATATGCTTTGGTACAACAAGATTCAATGGAGCTGGTACGCCTTGGAATACTCGACCTGCCATATCAAACTTTGAACCATGACAAGGACAGAAGAAACCAGACTTAACACCCTGAACTTGTTCTGCAAAAGAATCCGGCAGGTAAGTTGGAGAACAACCTAAGTGCGTACAGAAACCAACAGCAACGAAGAATTCCGGCTTAATTGAACGGAACTCGTTCTGTGCGTATTCTGGTTGTTGTTCAGCTTCAGATTGAGGGTCACGAAGTTGACCACCGATCGATTTTAGGTTTTCTAGTACCGACTCAGCACGGCGTACAACCCATACAGGTTTACCTTGCCACTCGACACGAACCATTTGTCCCGGTTCTAACTTACTGACTTCCACTTCCACCGGCGCGCCCGCAGCTTTCGCCTTGGCACTCGGATTCCATGATTTAATAAAAGGCACGGCTACAGCAGCTGCTCCTAAACCACCAACAACGGCTGTTGTTGCGGTTAAGAAACGCCTGCGACCGTTATTTAAAGGCGCGTTGCTCATCCAAACATTCTCCCATTTGCTCCTTGTGGATTGAAATAATTCCGATTAAAGAGCATGGCTAACAAAATATGTATTTAGTTCTATTTATTGACGGCAAATGATAAATAAAACCCTACTTTTTGACAAGATAAAGCTACCTTTTTGTAACAATCATGAGGCAAAGCGCACATTGGGTTACAAAAGCTTTCTAAATATAAGAATTTGGAAATAAAACGAGGGAGGGAAAGCGTTTAGAGGGGGTATAAAAACAAAAAGCCCGGCATATAGCCGAGCTTTGAACCACAATTCCAGTCGTAAAACTGGGAGCGTGTACTTTTTCGTAAAGAAAAATTAACGCTTAGAGAATTGAGGTTTACGACGTGCTTTACGTAGACCAACTTTCTTACGTTCAACGCAACGAGCGTCACGAGTAACGTAGCCAGCTGCACGTAGAGCAGGACGTAGAGTTTCATCGTACTCCATAAGAGCGCGAGTGATACCGTGGCGGATTGCGCCAGCTTGACCAGAAATACCACCACCAGAAACAGTGATGTAAAGGTCAAGTTTCTCAGTTAGTTCAACTAGCTCAAGAGGTTGCTTAACAACCATACGAGAAGTTGGACGACCGAAGTAAACATCAAGGCTGCGCTTGTTGATTACGATCTCACCAGAGCCTGGTTTGATGAAAACACGAGCTGCTGAGCTTTTGCGACGACCAGTGCCGTAGTATTGATTCTCTGCCATTTTCATAATCCCCTTAGATGTCTAGTACTTGTGGCTGTTGAGCAACATGGTTGTGCTCAGTACCAGCGTACACTTTAAGCTTACGGTACATCGCGCGGCCTAGAGGACCACGTGGAAGCATACCTTTAACTGCTAGTTCTAGAACCATTTCTGGTTTCTTAGCAATTAGCTTTTCAAAAGTGATAGTTTTAAGACCACCTGGGAACTCAGAGTGACGGTAGTAAACCTTACCCTTAGCTTTGTTACCAGTTACAGCAACTTTCTCAGCGTTAACAACGATGATGTAATCACCAGTGTCTACGTGAGGAGTGTATTCTGCTTTGTGCTTGCCGCGTAGGCGAGAAGCGATTTCACTTGCTAGACGGCCAAGAGTTTTGCCTTCAGCGTCTACAACATACCAGTCGCGTTTTACAGTTTCTGGTTTAGCAACGAAAGTTTTCATGCTAATAATTACCTATTTAAAAAATTTACACTTAAGGAATACTCGCGTATTCCCACTGTCTAAGAGTTACCATTCATCACCCCTTCGAGTGTTGGAAAACTCTTGGCATAACGTGATTTTACTCATCGCTAGAGGCCCGCAGTAACGGTAGGTCGCAGGATTATAGAGAAGAGCGAAGAAAAAATCACCTCTTTTTGAACAAAATCACGATTTTTTTAATTCTATTTCTTATTCGAGATAATCAAAGCTAACTTAAGTGTTCTTTTGCCAAATATTCATGGCTCTGCATTTCAATTAAACGCGACTGACAACGTTTAAATTCAAACTCTAGCTGACCATGGGTGTATAGCTTTTCTAGCTCCACTTCCGCTGAAATAATCAGCTTCACATTGCGCTCGTAGAACTCATCAACTAATGCAATGAAGCGCCTCGCAGCGTCATCTGAAGTCGCGCCCATTTGCAATACATCCGCCAATAGAACTGTGTGATAAACCCGAGACAACTCAATATAGTCGTTCTGGCTACGAGCCGACTGACAAAGCTGAGCAAAGGTACCATGCAGTACGCCATCACTCGCTTCGACTACATCTAATTGACGGTGGTTAACCTCTATCTGCTTAAGCTTCTCTTTATCTTCACCAACGAGCTGAGCGTAATACTTTTCGAGATTAATATTCGCTTGGCTATCTAGCGGGTAATGGTAAATCTCAGCCTGTTCTAAGGTACGTAGACGATAGTCAATACCACTATCGACATTAAGGATATGACAGTTGTCTTGAATGAGCTTGATGGCAGGTAAGAAACGCGCTCGCTGTAACCCGTTGCGATACAGATCCGCAGGTGGAATATTAGAGGTCGCAACCAAGATAGCGTTTCGAGCGAATAACTCTTGGAACAAGGTTCCTAGGATCATCGCATCGGTGATGTCTGAAACAAAGAATTCGTCGAAACAGATAATGTCCGCTTCTTCCTTCAACTTGTCTGCGACTAAAGGCAATGGATCACTCACATTACCTAGCGCCTTTAGCTCATCATGAACTCGATACATAAAGCGGTGAAAGTGAACACGCATTTTTTTAGTGGTCGGTAAGGCATCATAGAACGTATCCATTAGGTACGTTTTTCCTCGCCCTACGCCACCCCAAAAATAGAGACCTTTCGGTGGTTGTGGCAGTTCTGGCTTTTTGCCTAGTAATTTCTGGAAGCGAGTCAGTTGAGGAATGGGCGTATTCATGTAATCTTGAAATTGATGAAAGAGTTCATCTAAAGATTTTACGGCTTGCTCTTGTGCTGGATCTCTTTGAAATCCATGTTCTTTTATATCTTGTTCGTATTTTTTAATGGGATTCATGACGACATTTCCACAATGAAAGCAATATCAGACAACAACTAAAAATGAGCCCAAACAGTACGAGGAATAACGTGATGTGGTGAATAATGCAGCATCAAACTGCTAACTAGCGCACACGCATTTCTCTTTATACTGCGGCTTTCTCATAGTACCATGGAGCCGTATCACGTGTAACTAAGCAGTAACAAACATGTTAAAAAACAATAATAAGGAGCTGTTATGCCTTGGATGTATGCCGTTGCCGGTTTACTAGTCGGAGTTATTTTAGGGGTCGCTATTTCTCGTCTCATGACACCTGAATACAAAAAACAAAAGAACGTACAGAAAGAATTGGATAGCGCAAAGTTTGCCCTTGAGCAGCAGCGACAAGAGCTGGCTGATCACTTTGCGAAATCAGCAGAAATGTTGGACACATTAGGTAAAGACTACACAAAACTGTACCAACACATGGAAAAAACAAGCTCAGAGCTGATTCCTAACCTGCCAGAGCAAGATAACCCGTTTGTGAAAACAGCCGCTGCCCATTCGGACAAGCCACAAGAGAAGCCTTCAGTAAAAGAGGCGACACTTGAGGAACAACCGAAAGATTACGCTAATGGCGCAACCGGTTTATTTACAGAGCAGAAGAAAGAAATCATGAATGCTCCCGATGTTGTTACAGCAAAAGCATCGTAAACATTTAACACTTCTGTGAACTTTACAAAGGTTTTTGAGTCATAACTTTCACTCAGGTCATTTGAAACTTATCATACTTATTAAACGTATAAGAGGGTTAAGACCTTAACTAGAGAGGAGTTTATGATGAAAAAACCTTTGCTTGCTTTATCAGTGCTAACTTTAAGCTTAAGTTCAATCATCACCCCCATTAAAGCAACAGCCGCACTGCCATTAAGTGTGGGTAATGAACAATTACCGAGCCTTGCTCCTATGCTTGAACAAGTGACCCCCGCTGTGGTTAGTATTGCCGTAGAAGGCAAACAGGTACAACGTCAGCAAATCCCTGAACAATTTCAATTCTTTTTTGGTCCAGAACAAACACGAGAGCGTCCCTTCCGCGGATTAGGCTCTGGTGTCATCATTGACGCCGAGAAAGGTCATATCGTGACCAATTACCATGTCATTAATGGTGCGGACGATATCAAAGTAAAACTGCATGATGGTCGAGAGTACGATGCTGAGCTAATCGGCGGCGACCAGATGTCTGATATCGCACTGCTAAAATTAGAAGAAGCCAAAAACCTGACCCAGATAAAAGTCGCAGACTCAGACAAACTAAGAGTTGGTGATTTTAGTGTCGCGATCGGTAACCCATTCGGACTTGGGCAAACCGTGACATCCGGTATTGTTTCTGCACTCGGCCGTAGCGGCCTGAATCTAGAAAACTTTGAAAACTTCATTCAAACCGATGCAGCAATCAACAGCGGCAACTCTGGTGGTGCGCTAGTGAACCTTAACGGTGAGCTAATTGGTATCAACACCGCCATTCTTGGCCCTAACGGAGGTAATGTCGGTATCGGCTTTGCAATCCCTTCTAATATGATGACAAACCTGACAGAACAAATTCTCGACTTCGGTGAAGTAAAACGCGGCATGCTTGGCGTTCAAGGCGGAGAAGTGACCTCTGAATTGGCAGAAGCACTCGGTTATGAATCAAGCAAGGGCGCCTTTGTTAGCCAAATCGTCCCTGACAGCGCAGCCGATAAAGCAGGACTGAAAGCGGGCGATATTATTGTCTCTATTAATGGCAAACGCATTGATACCTTCAGCGAGTTAAGAGCTAAGGTCGCAACACTCGGCGCTGGTAAGCAGATTGAACTGGGTGTGGTTCGTGACGGTAAGAGCAAAACCTTTGATGTGACGCTTGGTGAATCCACCAATAATAAAACACAAGCTGAGAAGCTCCATGAAGGACTAGCTGGTGCTGAGTTAACCAACACAACAGAGAGTGACTCTGCAACGGGCGTCAAGGTATCGAATGTTGCTCAAGGTTCACCAGCCGAAGCCTATCAACTCCTGAAAGATGACATCATCATCGGAGTAAACCGCCAGCCCGTTAAGAACCTTGCTGAGTTTAGAGAGATTCTTGAAAAACAACCTGGTGTACTGGCGCTTAATATCCAGCGAGGCGACCGAACTATCTATCTTGTGATTCGATAGTCTTACGTCAGCGCAATTACAGGGAGGCTCAGTAAGTTTGCTTTAAACTTACTCAGTCTCCCTTTTCTTTAGATCAATCAAAATGCTATGCTTCACTTGTAATCAAATCAGTCATCCATTGATGGAGGCTTCACACCTTACTTGTTGAAGAGGGAAACATGCTGTCCTTTCTATTTCGTTCTATTTCCCTTGGACTCGTTTCAGCGGCGCTTATTCTTCTCGCCTTCCCGAGCTTAAGACCAGCGATTGTCGCTGACGTCACTAGCCCTAAAGTCGATAATATTGGCTCTCTTCAGATTTCATTTAACCAAGCAGTTCGCCGCGCGGCGCCTGCAGTGGTTAACATTTATAGCCGTAAATACGCTGAAAGCGATCGAAACAAACTGCTCACACAAGGTTTGGGCTCTGGGGTGATTGTTAGCGAGAAAGGCTACATCATTACCAACTTCCATGTGGTGGCTCAAGCAGACCAAATAGTTGTGGCACTTCAAGATGGCCGAGTAGCAGCTGCGCAACTTGTCGGTTCAGACAAACGCACCGATATCGCGATACTTAGAGTCAGCGGTGATAATCTACCGGTGATCCCACTCAATCCTAATTACAAAGCCAATGTCGGTGATGTTGTACTGGCTATCGGTAACCCATACAACCTAGGTCAAACAACAACCTTTGGTATCATCTCTGCAACCGGCCGTTCTTCGATCAGTGCCGATGGCCATCAAGCCTTTATCCAGACCGATGCGGCAATCAATGAAGGTAACTCAGGTGGCGCACTGGTGAACTCACAAGGTGAGCTAGTCGGTATCAATACCGCCTCTTTCCAGCAAGCTACCGACATGGAAACCTATGGGATCTCATTCGCTATCCCCTATCCGCTTGCTAATAAAATCATGGAAAAGATCATCGCCGATGGTCGTGTGATTCGTGGCTATATTGGTATCGATGGACAAGACATCAACTCAGTCACCTCACGCATGTTGGGTACTAAGAATATCGGCGGGATCGTTGTGTTGGGGATAGACCCTAATGGTCCGGCTGCCGATGCGGGTTTTGAAGCTCAAGACATTATTGTCAGTATCAACGATAACCAAGTAAATGGTCGCCAGAGTGTAATGGACATCGTTACCGACCTGCGACCTGGTACAGTTATCGATGTGGGTATATTGCGCCAAGGTGAAAGCAAAACCTTAAAGGTGACCATCGCCGAAGATACTCGCCTGTAGAGCAAACTCTGTAAGCAATGATTCAAGCTGCTAATACACAAGTACAAAAAACCCAGCTCATAGGCTGGGTTTTCTTTTATCTAAAGATTGTTTCAAGTATCTCTACGATTCACTTTGCTCTTCGATATCGATGCGAGTCACTCGCTGTAGTCCTCTAGGCAGTAGACCACCACGACGACCACGTTCACCACGGAAGTTTTCAAGATCCGCAGGTTTCAAACCAAGCTTACGTTTACCGGCGTAGATAGTCAGCGTCGCATTCTCTGGTATAGCCATAAGATGTGAGACAAACTCTTCACGCTCTTTTGCTTTCGCAGAAGGGATGTTGATGATCTTGTTGCCTTTACCTTTGCTCAGCTGAGGGAGATCTTTAATCGGGAACAACAACATACGACCTTGGTTAGTAATCGCCAGAATCTGATTACTGTCCAAGTCAGCAATAGGGCTTGGCATCATCACTTCAGAAGCTTGTGGCAAGTTAACCAAGGCTTTACCGCTCTTGTTCTTGGACAGCAGATCGCTACCCTTACAAACAAAACCATAACCTGCATCAGAACCGACTAACCATAATTGTTCATTCTCTCCCATCACCACTTGGCGAATAGAAGTACCTGGGCTGACGTTCAAGCGGCCTGTAATTGGCTCACCTTGGCTTCGCGCCGACGGTAATGAATGTGACTCAAGGGAGTAGCTTCGACCATCACTGCCGAGGAACACCGCTTGTTGGTTACTCTTACCCTTAGCACTCGCTAAGAATTTATCACCCGATTTGTAGTTCAAACCTTCAGCGTCAACTTCATGCCCCTTGGCATGACGAATCCAACCTTTCTCAGACAACACAACCGTGATTGGTTCGCTTGGTACTAAGTCGCGCTCTGTTAGCGCTTTCGCTTCAGCGCGCTCAATCAGAGGTGAACGACGATCATCGCCGTATTTATCCGCATCTGCTTGGATTTCTTTCTTGATCAGCGTATTCAAGCGACGCTCTGAACCGAGTAGCTTTTCAAGCTTCTCACGTTCAGCTTCAAGCTCTTCTTGTTCCGCTCGGATTTTAAACTCTTCTAACTTAGCTAAGTTACGAAGTTTAATATCAAGAATCGCATTGGCTTGAATTTCAGAAATGTTGAAACGGCTCATTAGGACAGGACATGGTTCGTCTTCTGTACGAATGATCTCAATCACTTCATCGATATTAAGATAAGCAGCAAGCAAACCTTCTAAGATGTGCAAGCGTGCCAGTACTTTATCTAAACGGTACTGCAAACGACGGCGAACCGTTGTGCGACGGAACTCGATCCACTCTTTCAGGATTTGAACTAAGCCTTTAACTTGAGGACGATTATCTAAACCAATCATGTTCAAGTTAACGCGGAAGTTTTTCTCTAGATCCGTCGACGCGAACAGGTGACTCATCAATTGGTCACAGTCGATACGATTCGAACGAGGAACGACAACGATACGCGTTGGGTTCTCGTGATCCGATTCATCTCGCAAGTCGTCAACCATTGGCAGCTTCTTAGCGCGCATCTGGTTAGCGATTTGCTCAAGTAACTTCGCACCTGACACTTGATGAGGTAAAGCCGTGATAACAATATCAGAGCCTTCCTTGTGCCAAACCGCGCGCATCTTGATGCTGCCACGTCCAGTACGGTAGATCTTTTCGATGTCCGATTTCGGGGAGATAATCTCAGCTTCAGTCGGGTAATCTGGACCTTGAATGAAACCCATCACGTCTGAAAGCTCAGACTTAGGCGTATCAATTAGGTGAATGGCTGCATTCGCGACTTCACGCACGTTGTGTGGTGGAATATCGGTCGCCATACCTACCGCGATACCAGTGATACCGTTAAGCAAGATATGAGGCAAACGAGCTGGCAACATTTGAGGCTCTTTCATGGTGCCATCAAAGTTTGGTTGCCAGTCAACAGTGCCTTGACCTAGTTCACCTAGAAGAACCTCAGCAAACTTAGATAATTTCGCTTCGGTATAACGCATCGCAGCGAACGATTTCGGATCATCAGGTGCACCCCAGTTACCTTGACCATCTACCAATGGGTAGCGGTAAGAGAAAGGCTGCGCCATCAATACCATCGCTTCGTAACAAGCAGAGTCACCGTGTGGGTGATACTTACCCAATACGTCACCAACGGTACGTGCTGATTTTTTGTATTTCGATGCAGCCGATAAGCCTAGCTCAGACATCGCGTAGATAATACGACGCTGTACTGGCTTCAAGCCATCACCGATATACGGCAATGCACGATCCATGATCACGTACATTGAGTAATTTAAGTAGGCATCTTCGGTGAACTTGCGCATTGGCAGCTGTTCAACGCCATCATATGTAATTTCGTTAGACATCCATTATACCTCGGCCATATCACCGTTAGTCTGTAGCCATGTACGGCGATCATCTGCACGTTTCTTACCAAGCAGCATGTCCATCATCTCGTTGGTTGCTTCGCTGTCATCAATCGTTAACTGCACAAGGCGACGAGTGTTTGGATCCATGGTGGTTTCACGCAACTGAAGTGGGTTCATTTCACCCAGACCTTTGAATCGTTGCACGTTGATCTTGGCTTTCTTCTGCGATAGTCGCTCAAGCACACCGTCTTTCTCTGCGTCATCGAGTGCGTAGAACACTTCTTTACCGCAATCGATACGATACAGAGGAGGCATTGCCACATAGATATGACCCGCTTCAACTAATGCATGGAAATGGCGAGTAAACAAAGCACACAGCAGTGTCGCGATATGAAGACCATCCGAGTCCGCATCGGCAAGGATACAGATCTTACCGTAACGCAGGCCGGATAAATCATCGTTGTCCGGGTCGATGCCTAGAGCCACCGAGATGTCGTGCACTTCTTGCGAAGCCAATACTTGGTCTGCTGACACTTCCCATGTATTTAGGATCTTACCGCGAAGTGGCATAACTGCTTGGAACTCACGATCACGTGCTTGTTTAGCAGAACCACCCGCCGAGTCCCCTTCCACGAAGAAGATTTCGGTACGGCTTAAGTCTTGAACTGAACAGTCAGTTAGCTTACCCGGCAGTGCTGGACCTGAAGCGATTTTCTTACGCACAACCTTTTTGCTTGCGCGCATACGGCGGTGGGCATTCGCAATACAAGCTTCTGCTAGCTGTTCTGCCAGTTGTGGCTTTTCGTTCAACCACAGGCTAAACGCATCTTTTACCACACCAGACACAAACGCAGCAGTTTGACGTGAAGACAAGCGCTCTTTTGTTTGACCAGCAAACTGCGGATCTTGCATCTTC
Source organism: Vibrio sp. 10N.222.55.C6 (assembly GCF_041473395.1). NCBI lineage: Bacteria > Pseudomonadati > Pseudomonadota > Gammaproteobacteria > Vibrionales > Vibrionaceae > Vibrio > Vibrio sp. 10N.222.55.C6. The sequence continues at coordinate 135,122 of NZ_JBFRSD010000028.1, read as the reverse complement.
ACCGACAGTACGTACGAACAGCGATCGAAGATATCGTCGCCCGTTAGCTTAACGCCACGCGGCAGCAAATTACGGAATTCACAGAACTCACGCATTGCATCAAGAAGACCTTGGCGAAGACCGTTTACGTGTGTACCACCTTGTTTAGTCGGTACTAAGTTCACGTAACTTTCGGTGATCATGTCGCCGCCTTCTGGCTGCCAGATGATCGCCCAGTTTGCCATTTCTGTTTCAGCGACAAATTCACCAACATACGGTTCTTCAGGCAGTAAGGTGTAACCTTTCACGCCTTCGGCAAGGTAGTCTTTTAGGCCATCTTCATAGAACCATTTATGCTCTTCGCCACCGACTTTGTCGATAAAGGTAATTTCTAAACCTGGGCAAAGCACTGCTTTTGCACGTAGGTTGTTAATCAGACGAAGTGTCGAGAATTTAGGGCTATCGAAGTACTTAGGATCAGGCCAGAAATGTACTGATGTACCACTGTTACGATGACCACAAGTGCCCGTCACAGTAAGCTCTGTTACTGCATGACCGCCTTCAAGTGCGATCTCGTGAACCTGACCTTCTCGGCGTACGGTCACTTCAACACGTTTTGACAGCGCGTTTACAACCGAGATACCTACACCGTGCAGACCACCAGAGAACTTATAGTTGTTATTCGAGAATTTACCGCCAGAGTGGAGCTTAGTTAAAATCAGCTCAACACCTGAGATCCCTTTTTCAGGGTGGATATCGACAGGCATACCACGGCCGTCATCGGTAACTTCTAACGATTGGTCTGCATGAAGTACCACTTTGATCTTCTTAGCGTGTCCCGCTAGTGCTTCATCGACCGAGTTATCAATGACTTCTTGGGCAAGGTGGTTAGGTCTTTCTGTCTCGGTATACATTCCCGGGCGGTGTCGCACAGGGTCGAGACCTTCAAGTACCTCGAGGTCTTTTGCATTATATTGTTCAGTCATAATACGGAGTTTACTCAAAAAGTTTGCGTCAGTTCGCTGGCTCCAGTTTCACTAAAGCAGAATCATTACTATGAACCGTCATAGTAGAGCGAACGAGCGAAGTATTGGGGAATATAGTCTGGAAGCTGAGTAATGATGTCAAGCTAGTTCAAAAACTAAGACATCAAACTATGATATTTCACCATTGATAGATGAAATAACAGGCAAACAAGAGAAAATCACTTGGTTGGTGGAACAGATTAAAGATTTAGAAAGGTGATGATTTGTTGTGGGTAGCGTTCAAAATCAACAAAGCTATGATCCCCGCCCTCTTCTACTGTCTGTGTTGCACCTTGGTACTTCTCTACCGCTTGTCGGTAATCCAGAACTTCGTCTTCCGTTTGCTGAAGTAACCAGAAGTCGCTCGGCTTAGCGATAGCCGAAACCTCTAACGCCTTCAGTTCATCAATATGTTTTGTTTCCAGTACATATCGTTCATCTGTGTATGGGTTTACTTGTTCACCTAAATAGTCAGCAAGAAGCTCATACGGCTTCACTGCTGGGTTTACAACCACCGCTTTAAAACCATAGTGGCTATTCAGCCATGTTGAAAGATAGCCACCCAGCGAGCTACCGACCAACGCTATTTGATATTGCTCTTTGTATTGCTCCACCAGATGTTGCAGATGAAGTGCCGCTTGCTGAGGGAAACTCGGCAGTTGAGGAGTGACGACTTTAATATCAGCCCGATGCTCCGCACAGTAATTAGCCATCACATTCGCTTTATGAGAACGAGATGAACTGTTAAACCCATGAATATAGAGAAGCAATGATGGCTTAGCGACTTGCTGATTAGAACCGGACATTAATAGCCTCCTACAACAATAATCACTAACATCAATAACCACCCGCTTCAAAATCAGGTAAGAACTGCCCATTAGGCAAGCGGCGCACTTGAGTGCTTACTGTGCCATCTTGATGTAATTCAATCTCTCTCCAACCCGGAGACAATGTATCAACGGCAAAGTCATCTGAATTAGGTTTGAATTGCACACAAGTCGACGGGGTTGCCATGACTTGCACACCATGATGATCTCGATTCATGTCTTGATGAACGTGGCCACACAGTACCGCTTTGACATTGGTATGCTGCTGAACCACATCCCAAAATTGATCCGCATCTTTTAGGTTATGTTGATCCAGCCATGCGCTGCCCACTAATAACGGGTGGTGGTGCAGTAAAACCAAGGTATTACGCTCAGGGAATTCGATCAATTTTTGTTCTAACAGATCAAGTTGTTGATCGCTTAGACGCCCATGAGGCACACCAACCACTTGCGAGTCCAGCATCACCATCTGCCAGTTATCACCCAGTAAGACATGGTCAACGCACTGTATTTGAGGTGATGGTAAGACACTGCCCATATTAGGCTTGAAATCATGATTTCCTGGCAACCAATAACATGGCTTTTCCAGAGGTTGAATACCTGATTCAAATTTTTGATACGACTCAGCACTGTGATCTTGAGAGATATCACCCGTCGCCAAGATCGCCTCATAATCGAAGCCTTGGTTAACAATGCCATCAACTACAGCACGAAAGCTATCTTGAGTATTGATGCTTAATAAGCTGCCATTGCTCGGCGCAAACAAATGCGTGTCCGTTAGCTGTACAAGCTTAATACTGCTCTCATCAAATTTTGAAGTGTGTGATAATTCCAAAATACCAAATCCAGATACGTTACTGTTTAAACTTTAAAGTGTTTTTACAATGGGGCTCAATTAAAAAGGAATTGGCGAACGGCTGATACCCGTTTTTAAACAAAACGTTAACCATTCTCCAAGAAATTTGTTCAACTGAAATTTCTCATCCTTTTGCAGAAGCTTAGTGTTGGGATAGTCATATTTCGCTTTGACTCGTGAAAAATCCCCGCTAGCGCACACTTCTGCAACTCGAGCGTCGTGATATAGCCTGACAGACATTTTTGGCAAAGGAAACACTGGCATCGCATCACTCTGACATATATCTATTAATGTGGTGTATTTTGTGACCTCATTCACTGTCAATTGATACACCATATTAACGGCTTGGTAACAGCGAACGTCACCAACCTCATGCCCAACCGGTAACAAAGCGTTCAGTTTGGCATAGTTAGTCTCGTAAACTCGCATCAATTCAGCAAGATCAACATGATACGGTTTTTTGACCGCGATATTTGGCATGACGTTAATCTATCCACTCTGACTGTAATTCTTGGTAGTTCAATTGTAGCCACTGTAGCGCAATGATCGTGGCTCCATTTTCAAATACACCATCTTTTACCAACTGATAAGCAGCTTCGCGACTCATCACTTGTACACGAATGTCTTCACCTTCGTAGTCCAATCCGTGTACCCCTTTGGCTGTCGTTGCATCAACACAGCCAACAAAGACGTCGAGCTTTTCAGAGCAACCACCAGATGAAGGATAATACGAAGTAATAGGCAATACAGATCCGACTTCGACTCCGGCTTCTTCCATTGCTTCACGACGAGCGACGTCTTGTGGCGATTCGTCCGTATCAATGATCCCAGCAACAATTTCGTATTGCCATGGGTTCTCATGCTCTAGGGCTCCGACACGGATCTGTTCGACGATCACCACTTCATCACGCACAGGATCATAAGGTAGCAAAGCGGCAGCATGTCCACGCTCAAACATCTCACGCTCTATTGGTTGGCTCCAGCCTCCCTCAAATAGTCTATGTTTAAATGTGTACTTGACCATTTTGAAAAAACCACGAAACAGCGTCTCTTTTGAGACTATTTCCACATCTTGCGGAGTAAACTCATGTCGTTGATTGTCATACTGTTGCATTTGGTACCTCACTAAGTGATCTTTATAGTTTACTCATTGTCCGAGTTAACTACCAAGGATAAGGTTCAACTTTTTATATAAAATTTATAATTAAAGTTAAGCTTTAAAAAATAAATATTGCACAAGTGGACAGTTAACTGTAAAAAAGTGCAAAGTTTCGAGTAAATTACCACCAAACTGGGTTAAACTCTTCTAAAGAAAATTCCATAAAAGGCAGGAATAGGAAAATGAAAAAACTGCTTCCACTATTTATCAGTGCAGCAATTGGCAGCCTGAGTTCGTCAGCTTTTGCTGATACGCTAGCTGAAGTTTACGACCAAGCAAAACAGAACGATCCACAACTTCTTCGTTCAGCAGCGCAGCGCGATGCCGCTTTTGAAGCAGTAACGTCAAGCCGTAGTGATTTGCTACCACAAATTGATTTAAGAGCTAACTACGATATCAACCGTGGTGATTTAAGCGATAAAAACAATGACAATAACCAATGGGGAGCTGGGATTTACTTTTCTCAAGAGCTCTACCAACGCTCTTCATGGATCACGCTAGACACGGCAGAGAAAACTGCTCGTCAATCTGATTCAGCGTACGCGGCAGAGCAACAAGCCTTGATCCTACGTGTAGCAACAGCATACTTTGAAGTACTTCGAGCTCAAGATAACCTAGAATTTGTTCGTGCAGAGAAAGCCGCAGTTGCTCGTCAACTAGAACAAACAAAGCAACGTTTTGAAGTCGGTCTTTCAGCAATCACCGATGTACATGATGCGCAAGCTCAGTACGATGGCGTATTGGCTGACGAAGTGTTAGCAGAGAACACTCTGATTAATAACTACGAAGGTCTACGTGAGATTACAGGTCAGGAACACTCTAACCTAAGCATCCTAGACACTGATCGCTTCTCAGCAAGCAAATCTTCTGAATCTGCTGCTGCACTGGTTGAGCAAGCAGAGCAAAAGAACCTGAGCCTTTTAGCATCTCGTATTTCTCAAGATGTAGCAAAAGACAACATCACACTAGCAAGTTCTGGTCACCTACCAAGCTTAACGTTAGATGGTAGCTACTCTCTTGCAGATCAATCAAACAGCTCAAATGATTACGACCAAGACAACCTAAACCTAGGTTTGAACTTAGTTGTGCCTCTATATACAGGTGGTAACACGACTTCTTTGACTAAACAGGCAGAATACAACTACGTTGCTGCAAGTGAAGATCTAGAAGCAACTTACCGTAGCGTTGTAAAAGACGTACGTGCATTCAACAACAACATCACAGCTTCGATCGGTGCGTTACGCGCTTACGAACAGTCTGTTGTTTCTGCTCAGTCTGCTTTAGAAGCAACAGAAGCTGGTTTTGATGTTGGTACTCGTACTATCGTTGACGTACTAGATTCGACTCGTCGTCTATACGATGCGAACAAAAACCTTTCAGATGCTCGTTACAACTACATCCTAAGTGTACTTCAGCTTCGTCAAGCGGTTGGTACGCTAAGCGAACAAGACATTGTTGATGTAAACGCAGGTCTAAAAGTAGCAAGTAAGTAATTATTAATTACTTAAGTTACCCCTACAAAAATGCCGCTCATTGAGCGGCATTTTTATTATCTATTGAAAGCTAATTCTCAACCTAGCTCAAAGTTAAGCCTTGAGACTAGAAAACGGGAAGGCTAAGAGTTAGCCTCGACCACCTTTAATCGCTTTAATGATTTCAGTCGTAGAGCAACCATCTTCAAAGTTAAGTACTTTAACTTCACCACCAGCAGCAATCACTTCCGCACCACCAGCGATATCTTCAGGTTTGTAATCACCACCTTTCACAAGAATACTTGGCAATACCTCAGAGATTAAACGTTGAGGTGTATCTTCAGAGAATGGCACAACCCAATCAACTGCACCTAAGCCAGCCAATACCGCCATACGACGATCAGTTGGGTTCACAGGGCGACCAGGGCCTTTCAAGCGTTTCACTGATTCATCGGTATTTACCGCAACGATCAAACGATCGCCCAGCTCAGCCGCGTGATTCATGTAAGAAACATGACCAGCATGTAGAATATCAAAGCAGCCATTGGTCATAACTACCTTCTCGCCTTTCGCACGAGCACGCTTCACCGCTTCAACCAGTGCCGCTTCTGAGATCACACCGTAGTCTGTGTCTTGACTGCCGTGAATCGCTTCAGCTAGCTCTATCGTGGATAACGTTGACGTACCTAGCTTACCAACAACGACACCAGCTGCAGCGTTCGCTAATGCACACGCCTCATCCAATGGCTTACCAGCTGCAACAGACGCAGCCAGTACTGAGATAACCGTATCACCAGCACCAGTTACGTCGTACACTTCTTTCGCTTGGGTTGGCAAATGGAATGGTTCTAAACCTTTGCGAAGTAGTGTCATACCATGTTCACTACGAGTCACTAGCAATGCTTCAAAATCAAACTCTTCGATCAGTGCGAGTCCTTTTTCGATCATTTCTTCTTCAGATTTTACTTTGCCAGCCACCAACTCGAACTCAGCCATGTTTGGTGTAAGCAACGTTGCTCCACGGTAGCGTTCAAAGTCTGCGCCTTTCGGGTCGATAAACACAGGAACTTTTGCTGCGCGCGCTTTTTGGATAAAGCTCTGCACGTGCTCCAACGCACCTTTTGCGTAATCAGATAGAATTACCGAGCGCACATTTGGAAGCGCTTGCTCCATACGAGATAAAACCAGCTCAGGATCCGTATTCTCAAATTTATCTTCAAAATCAAGGCGAATTAGCTGCTGACCACGGCTCATCACTCGCAGTTTAGTAATGGTTGGGTAATCTTCTAACTCAACGAAATCACATTTAACCTTTAGTGCGCCTAAGGTATTTTTTAACACCTCAGCAGGCTCATCTTTACCGGTCAAACCAACGATATGAGCATGGCCACCAAGAGAAGCAATATTCATTGCTACGTTGGCTGCACCACCAGGACGCTCTTCGTTATTTTCTACTTTTACAACGGGGACTGGCGCTTCTGGTGAAATACGGCCAGTTGGGCCATACCAGTAACGGTCAAGCATTACGTCACCGACAACAAGAACGCCTGATTGGCTGTAGTCAGGTAGAATTGGTTTCATTATGGATCTCCAAAAATCGAATCTGGCTAGAGTCTAGCACACTGATTACAGAGGCTAAACTATAGATAAATGAGTAAAAGCCTATCAAGATAGGTACATCCGTCATTACTGTATGACTGGGTTATGCTTCCATCCACTGCTTCCATGCTTGAACAACATGTTCTCTTTCCATTTCAAACTTTTCAATCGCCACATCCGCATCAAGATTAAGTAGATTACGGTGGTGGATTTCATCTCTTAATGTTGTATAAGCATGGGTTAATGCCATGCCTTGCTGCTCGTCCATAATCCCTTGTGACAACAAGCTTTCGAAGATTCGTACATTGTCACACCAACGAGTAAGCTTTGGCTTCTCATTGCTGTATCTAAGCACTAAATATTGCGCTAAGAATTCAATATCGGTAATACCACCCGCATCTTGTTTAAGCATGAATCTATCGACTTTTTTACCGCCTAAATGGCCGCGCATTTTTTCACGCATATCCACAACGGACTTTTTGAGTGTTGCCTCATCACGCGCCAAGCACAAAACCTCATGACGCGTTTTGTTAAATGCCGAAGCCAATAACTCATCGCCATAAATCATACGAGCGCGAGTCAAGGCTTGGTGCTCCCATGTCCACGCGTCATTGTGCTGATACTCGTCAAAGGCATCGGTTGGACTCACTAACAGGCCAGATGCACCAGAAGGGCGTAGGCGAGTGTCGACTTCGTACAAAATGCCAGAAGCGGTTCTGGTCGAGAAAATATGGATAATACGCTGCGCCAGTCTTAAGTAGAATTGGCGTCCATCGATCTCTTTCTTACCATCAGTATAGATGTGTACCGGGCAGTCGTGCATGAACACAATATCGAGATCGGAGTTATAACCAAGTTCCCAACCGCCGACTTTGCCATAACCAACGACAGCAAAACCGCGACCTTCGCGATCTTTGACATGGGTAGGTTCACCAAACTTGGCCGATACTTGTAACCAAGCTTGATTGACCCCCGCCTCAACAATGGCTTCTGCTAAGTAGGTCAAATGATCACTCACCTTCATGACAGGTAAAGCACCCGCAATATCCGCGGCTGCAATTCTCAAAATACAGGTCTGCTTAAACTGACGCAGGCCTTCCATCTGTTGCTCCATATCATCTTCAGGGATACGGGCTAAGTAATCACGCAGCTCGGTCTTGTAAGACTCTAAAGGCACTGGATTGTAAAGTTGTTGAGGGTCGATAAGTTCATCTAACAGGATTGGATAACGACCCAACTGCTCCGAAATCATCGGGCTTGCCGTACATAAACGAACTAACTGAGTCAACGCGGCAGGGTGTTCATCTAGCAGCTCAAGGTAAGTGGTACGTGTAACGATTTTATGCAGCAGATGCAACACTCGCGACAAACCAAACTCGGCATCCTTGGCGGTGTACAGCGCTTGAAACACTTTCGGCATCAGTCGATTCAAGACTTCACGTCCGCGCGGGCCAAGAGTCTTCTTAGCTAAATCGGCTTTAAACTGAATAATCGTTTTCGCCGCTTCTGGCGGGCTAGCGACTGCAATATCATGCTCCAGTACATGTTCAATCACGTCTGGTTTATGGGCCATATCCCACAGTTCGCTAAAATGGCTCGCGATCGGATTAGCGTCATCTTCATCAACGCCAATTAGGTCTTCGAACACGGTATGTACATTCGCCATATGGGCGCGAGTTGCCACAATCAAGCTATCCCAATCGGAAAATTGCATGGCAACCGCAAGCTGCAGTTGTTCGAATTCACCGTCAGGTAAGGTTTGAGTTTGCTTATCAGCCATGGCTTGTAACAGGTTCTCAAGGCGACGCAAAAACAGATAAGCTTCACGTAGGTGCCCCACCTCTTCAGACTCTAGCAGATGAAGGGATTCAATCGCACTTAAGGTTTCGAGTAACCCTCGACCGCGTAAGCTAGGCTCGCGTCCACCACGAATCAATTGGAAGACTTGTGCGATAAACTCAACTTCACGAATACCACCAGAGCCAAGCTTGATGTTGTTCGAGAGACCACGACGACGTACTTCGCTGCTGATCATCGACTTCATTCTGCGCAGAGATTGAATCGCACTAAAATCAATATAACGGCGGAACACAAACGGGCGTAGCATTTGGCGAAGCTCTTGATACTCAGGATACATCTCACTGCCCATCACGCGCGCTTTAACCATAGCGTAGCGTTCCCAATCACGCCCTTGCTCTTGGTAATAGTCTTCAAGTGCAGCATAGCTCATCACAAGTGGGCCACTCTCACCAAACGGGCGTAGGCGCATGTCGACTCGATAACAGAATCCATCGAAGGTTTGCTGATCAAGCGCCTTAATAATACGTTGCCCTAGACGGGTAAAGAACTGCGCATTGGCAATGCTGCGTCTTGCACCTTGGGTTTCGCCATTCTCTGGGTAGGTGAAGATCAGATCGATATCGGAAGAGAAGTTAAGCTCACCGCCCCCTAGCTTGCCCATACCAATGATCAACATCGGCTGTGCTTCGCCTTGTTCATTACAAGGTGTGCCCCACTCTTTACAACAAATATCGTACTGCCATTGGTAGGTTTCGAAGATCATCGCCTCAGCCAACATCGATAGATGATTTAGGCTCTGCTCTAGCTCCCACGAACCCATAAAATCACGCCAAGCAATGTAGGTCATTTCTCGATTTCGGAATTGACGCAGCACGCGCTGACCGCTCATTTCATCGGTGCAACCAGAAAGTAATTCAGCCAAGCGTTCTCGGTATCCTTCAGCACGTTCTTCGTATGCCAACATATCAGGTAAGTCACCGCATAAAACCGTATCACGCTGTAGGCAATCTCCAACAAAACAGCTTAAACCGAGTACACGTTTAAGATCTTCAGTCAGTGGCTCAGACCAAGTATTGATGGCTTCACTTTGATGCTCTAATAATTGCTCAAAAGCAGACTGGGAGTGAGTGATGAGTTGAGAAGGCAATGGCATGTTTCTTCCTTGTATAAGCTGCGCGCCGAACAATCGGTTTATCGATTCAGTTCTTCAATAACGAGTTTTCATAACTAAAGGTAAGTTATACCAAAGTTACGCCAATAAAAAACGCCCACATTAGCAATGTGGGCGTTTTATCGATTAACTTATCTGGTAGACCTTACAACCGAGAAACCGTCTCTGGAAATAAGCCTTTACCGATGAAGATTCGGTGCTGAGGACTAAACCTTAAATTGCTTAATCTTACCGTCGAGTTCTTGTGCGTTGCTTTCCATAAGCTGAGAGGTCTCTAGCAGTTCACCAACCACCACTACTGAAGCTTCAACAAGCTCGCGTACATTAGTCAGGTTGACGCTCATCTCTTCAGCAACACTGCTCTGTTGACCTGCAGCGGTCGCGATCTGGAAGTTCATATCATTGATTTGATTGACTTGGCTTACGATGCCGTCAAGCTCACTTCCCGCATTAGTCACCAGATCAACACCTTCAGCCGCTTCTACAACACTTTTCTCCATCAGCTCTACCGCAGAGTTAGCGCTGCTTTGTAGATGACTGATCATGTCTTGAATCTCTACCGTTGCTTGCTGGGTGCGCTGTGCAAGGTTGCGAACCTCGTCGGCAACAACCGCAAAACCACGACCCGCTTCACCGGCACGTGCCGCTTCAATCGCAGCGTTCAATGCTAATAGGTTTGTCTGTTCTGAAATGCCTTGGATAGTACCAACCACACTGCCAATTGAGTCAACGCGTTCTTCTACTTGGTTTACCGCTGCTGCAGATGCTGCGATATCTGAAGATAGCTCACTCATCTTAGACACTGATCCTTGAACGAACTTCTGACCAGTAAGAGCTTGGCCTGATGCCTGTTCAGTCAATGACGAAGCGCTTTGTGCATGCTCAGCGACAGTTTGCACCGTCGACGTCATCTCACTCATTGCTGTTGCCAGTTGATCGATCTCGTTGAACTCTTCTTGAGCTGACTCTTTGGTTTCAGACATGCTGATGGTCATCACTTCCGTCAGAGCAAACAGCTCATCAGAAGAGGCCACCTGAGTTTTGATCATGTCGTTCAGTTGGACGCGAGTTTTTTCAAGTTCGCGTGCCACATCGCCGTATTCATCTTTACAGTCCATTTGAATCGGCACTGAAAAGTTCTTATCTGCCATGGTTTTAATGGCGTCATTAAGGTATTGAGTCTGGCGCAGCATAACGCGCGCCGCTGCTAAAAGAAGAACCACAAACACAATGATCATTAAGGCTGTTTGCCAAGCCACTTGAACTAGGTAAGTCTCGTAATGCTGCTGTGCAACTTGGGCATTGTTGGTTACAGCAAGCAATGAATCGTAAAACGTACTAGCGTCCCATAGCTGCTTCGAAATGATCAAGATAGTGCTGAATATCATCAACATGACCATTTTTGGAACGAGACGAACGTCAGAGATTACCCTTTCCCACGGCTTGAATGACAGTTTAGTCATTGTCAGTTCTCCATTAATTCTTATATATTGATGGCTTCTATATCCGCGAGGTGGCTATGTCAGTCAAAGTTCGCGATTTATTTTGAGCCTCGTATGAATGTTGAATAATACCAAAGACGCCACCAAGCCGATGAGCTTATTGTCACTGATTCTCTCTTTCTTAGCGTTATTTGTGATCTCAGGCTTATTGTTCGTACCGATCGATAAAGAATCGAAACAAGTCCTTATCGGCCTCGATTTTATAATCTGTAGTGTTTTTCTTTTTCAGCTCACAATTGATCTATTTAGATCACAAAACAAAAAAGAATTTCTAAAAGTACACTGGATCGATTTCTTAGCAAGTATCCCAATGATCGAGCCTCTTCGTTTCGCTCGCATTTTTCAGATCCTGCGTGTGATTCTTGTGCTTCGTTCGGGTAAACGTGTTTTCAGAGAGCTCTTTCGTAATCGCAAAGAAACCACCCTCGCCTCAATTATATTGCTGCTGGTCATTCTCCTGACCATAGGGGCGGGAACAATATTGCTGTTAGAACACAAAGATCCCGGTGCCAACATCACCACTGGCCAAGATGCTTTATGGTGGGCTTTCGTTACCATCAGTACGGTGGGATATGGCGATCATTATCCAGTCACGAGCTCGGGAAAATTAGTCGCCTCTCTGGTGATCATTTGCGGTGTCGGTGTGTTTGGTATGATTTCCGGCTTGATTACTTCTTTGATTACCTCCCCAACTCATCATGAGAATCAACGAGCGGAAAACAAAGAGAAACACCTTGAGAAGATCATCGAGCAGCAACAGAAAATCTTAGAGCGACTCGAAAAACTTGAGCAACAAACAAAAAAATAGGGCCCGAGCCCTATTTTCAAATTCATACTTCTATTGATACAGGTATCGAGTTTAGTCTTGCCAGTATGGCTCAACCTCAACACTGATTTGGCGTGTCTGTTCCATCGCATGCAGAATGGACACTTCTTGACGAGCTAACCAACGCTCTAGCTGAAGCTTCTCATCGCCTTCCAGCTTCTCAGTCAAAGGCTCTAATGTTTTAAGTGCCAGCAAGTCATCAATGCCTTGCACCATATCGGCCCAAGGTAAACGGAAACTGTTTCGCTCAGCGTCATCATACAAACTCGCGAAACCAACACCAGAATATAGGTTTCGCATCAAACGGTATTGCTGCTCAATATACGCTTGGCTAGTCATCACTCGCTCTGGCGGGAAAGCTTCCATCAAATCGGCCCATGTGCGATCGAGTTGCTGCACGGAAAACCATTCGATACCACGAGCCATTTGCTCACGTGCTTTTTCATCTAAGAAAGGTTGCCAGCCACGAGACAAGATCCAACGGCTCAGATCTAATAATAACCCAGTGTATCGAGCAGAACTCAGCAAGGTAAGCAGATCTTCACGATCTGGCAGTTGCTCTTGCATCTCTTTAAGCTCAGCGACTAAGAACTTACGCGCATCGAGTTTACGTAGTACATGGCCTTTATCTTCCAGCAAGTCTTCGAAGTGATCATAGCTTTTCAGCCAGTCGAGCTCTTGCTCAAGCCACTTCAACTCTTGACGTAAAATAGCACTCGCACGTCTAGGGACAATGCCACCATAAATGGTGAAAGTCTGGCGGATAAAGCTCAGTGAATGACTGATCTCATGTAGCGCTTCAATCGATTGACGCTCAGTGAAAATCTGCTCGTGATAGTGCCAATGAGCGAGAGCATGCTCTAAAGATTGAATGAAACACGATTCAACGGTATCACTTTTGTCAGTATCAACTAAGGTCAAAGGAGTGACTTCATCTCCTTGATAACCTTGAGCAAGGCGGTAACCCTTAGCTGCTTTACTTAGGTTACCCAAACGCATGCCACCTTGTTCGCAGAATTGGCGAGACAATGTAAATAGCGCATCCGTTTGACCGGATTTAAGTTCCAATTCGACTTCGCAAATCGGTTCTTGCAGGTCGCCTGATTCAACAAAGCCTTGATCGAATGCGACCTCGACTTGGCTACCATCAGGCATACCAATCAACCACTGCTCACGCGTGAAGTTGGTAGAGAACAGAGGAGTCAGCTCAGCTTGCAACGTTTCGATGTCTTTACCTGCTGGCCAGATATCCTCTGGGTGCAGGGCTAACTTAGGTTCGTTGCTGTCGTGTTCTGCATTGTATTCAGGCCTTTGATGCAGGCCAGCAACCACACGACCAGCAGTCTTTACGGTTTGTACAAATACGTCATCAAAGCGTCGAATGCGTAAGCCTGTATCGTGCTTACGTAGCCAGTTGTCAGCGGTGTCAAAGTAGATGTTACCTAGCTCACGACAACTGTGCTGAAGTACTTTAGTTTCAGCAATTTTATTGCGTAAAGTCTCTGAAAATTCAGGAGAAACAAAAAACTTCAGTTCTATCTCGGTTTCCATAGTTATACCTTTCTGTGAAGATAGGGACAGGATATTGCCAATTTGAAAAGTCGGCAAGTCAGAAATATCGCCCTTATGATGATCTAAAACAGTTTTAATGAGAGATTGATTAGGTTAACATGCGCGACTTTGTAGCCATCGCTTAACATTTCACCATGAATATGGTGTATGTTGTTTTAAGGTTATTATTTATTAGGTTGGATGACCATGCCAGTAAATACAATTATGGGGTTATTTGCAAAGTCCCCAATTAAACCTTTGCAGCGTCACGTAGTATGCGTGAACGAATGTTGTTCTCACCTAGTTAATTTCTTTGAAGTTTCTTCAAAAGGTGACTGGGAAAAAGCATCAGAAATTCGAGCTCAAATTTCTCACCTTGAGAAAGAAGCTGACGTACTAAAACGTGAAATTCGCCTTAAACTTCCTCGTGGTTTGTTTATGCCAGTTGATCGCACCGATATGTTGGAGCTATTAACGCAACAAGACAAACTCGCAAACCTAGCGAAAGACATTGCTGGCCGTGTATATGGTCGTCAACTTGTCATTCCTGCTCCTATGCAAGAAAACTTCATCGCTTACGTTAAACGTTGTCTAGATGCAGCGAACCAAGCACAAAACGTAATCAATGAATTAGACGAATTACTTGAGACTGGCTTTAAAGGCCGTGAAGTAACACTCGTTGCCGAAATGATTCATCAATTAGATGTAATTGAAGATGACACGGATGCGATGCAGATCGAACTACGCCAACAACTAATGGCAATTGAAGGCGATCTGAATCCAGTTGATATCATGTTCTTATACAAAATTCTTGAATGGGTTGGTGGTATTGCAGATCAAGCACAGCGTGTAGGCGCTCGTCTTGAAGTAATGCTTTCTCGATCTTAAATCATACGTTAACCATATAACGAAGAGCATTTTTTGAACAAACCACTTATGCGCTGAGTATTCCTCTCGCTGAGCGGTTTTTTGCGTCTAAATTTGTTCCGCTTGTTATCAAACAACTAGGTATTACGATGGATATCCTTGCTAACTACGGCACTGTCCTGATTATTGTTGCAGCAGCTTTCGGTTTCTTGATGGCTATTGGTATTGGTGCAAATGACGTTGCGAACGCAATGGGCACCTCAGTAGGCTCTAAAGCTTTAACCGTTAAACAAGCGATCATTATCGCAATGATCTTTGAATTCGCAGGTGCTTACCTTGCGGGCGGCGAAGTAACAGACACGATCCGTAAAGGTGTTATCGAAACGTCTCTATTCGCTCATCAACCAGATGTACTTGTGTACGGCATGATGTCAGCACTTCTTGCTGCTGGTACATGGCTACTTCTCGCTTCTTACATGGGCTGGCCGGTTTCTACGACTCACTCAATCATCGGTGCAATCATCGGTTTTGCGTGTATTTCTGTAGGTACTGAAGCGGTAGACTGGAACAGTGTTCAAGGTATTGTGGGTAGTTGGATTATCACACCGGTTATTTCCGGCTTCTTCGCTTACGTCATATTTGTAAGTGCTCAACGACTGATTTTTGATACAGAGAACCCGCTATTTAACGCGAAACGCTTTGTACCGGTATACATGTTCATTACAACAATGGTAATTGCACTTGTAACCATCAAGAAAGGCCTTAAGCACGTTGGTCTTCACCTAAGCAACACTGAAGCATGGGTTTGGGCTGCTGGCGTTTCTGCGCTTGTAATGATCGGCGGTTACCTATACATCCAGAAGAAATTCGCTAACCGCGAAGAAGACCACGGCTTTGCAGGTGTTGAAGGCATCTTCTCTGTACTCATGGTTATCACAGCTTGTGCGATGGCATTTGCACACGGTTCAAACGACGTTGCGAACGCGATTGGTCCACTGTCTGCTGTTGTATCAACCGTTGAGCACATGGGTGAAATCACAGGTAAGAGTACTATCGCATGGTGGATTCTTCCTCTAGGTGGATTCGGTATCGTTGTTGGTCTTGCAACAATGGGTCATAAAGTAATGGCAACCGTTGGTACTGGTATTACAGAACTAACACCAAGCCGTGGCTTTGCTGCACAACTTGCAACTGCATGTACGGTTGTACTAGCTTCAGGTACTGGCCTTCCAATCTCTACTACACAAACACTCGTTGGTGCTGTTTTAGGTGTTGGTTTTGCTCGTGGTATCGCAGCACTAAACTTAGGCGTTGTACGTAATATCGTGGCTTCTTGGATTGTGACACTACCTGCAGGTGCTCTACTTGCTGTTGTGTTCTTCTACGGAATTCAAGCTGCGTTTACTATGTAATCGCGACTGCGTTAGTGAATACTAGCGTCAGAACAGTGTGAGCTTCAGTAACGATATGTAAATGCCATGTCATTATTGACTCAAACGCACAGAAAGGGAGGCTTTGCCTCCCTTCTTTGTTGCACCGCATAAAGAAACTAAATATTATTTGCTGATTGAGGCTGACTCATACGCCTACCCAATTTGAATCGTTAAGGGATTTACTGTGAAAAAACTGATTAGCTTAGTTTTGTTCGCAATGCTTGCGGCTCCAGCTGCCTTTGCACAAGACCGTTATATTGCTGACAAACTATTTACTTATATGCATTCTGGCCCAAACAACACATTCCGTATCATCGGTAGTGTTGATGCTGGTGAAAAGATTACATTCCTACAAACTAACAAGAGTACGGGTTACACCCAAATTCAAGACAACCGTGGCCGTAAAGGTTGGGTTGAAAGCAAGTTTGTAAGCACTCAAGAAAGCATGGCACTGCGTATGCCTAAGCTAGAGAAAGAGCTGACGGAAGTTAAAGGCAAGCTAGCGAATGCTCGTCAGAGTGCTGACAGCGAAAAAGCTGGCCTAGCAAGCTCTCTAGATTCTCGTAACAAGCAGATTGCTGAACTAGAACAGAACTACAGTGAAATTAGCCAACAGCTAACGAGTTCTCAAACAGAGAACCGTGAACTGCGCGCTAAGCTAGACACTCAAAAAGACGACCTACTATTGAAGTACTTCATGTACGGTGGTGGTGTTGCGGGTATTGGTCTACTTCTAGGCCTTGTTCTGCCACACATCATGCCTCGTCGCAGAAAATCACCAAACGGTTGGGCGTAGACGTAACGCTTGTATTAGGTACAGTAAATTCAGTATCGAAGATCAAAAAGGAGCACCTCGGTGCTCCTTTTTATTTGTCTGTTATCTAGATACCTTTAGAGCTCGCTAGCCTTTCCACTCGTACAGAGCTGGGATTTCTATCTTCTGCTGATTGAACTCTATGATCACCGATTGTGGCTTAATCTCCAGCAATTGAATGTCTTGTCCAATCCAATCTCCTTGCGCCACTTCTTGACCGTTCACTTTTACCCAACGCTTGGTTTCGCTGCTCGAGTACATATGGGTTTGTAGGTCTAACTTAGGAAGGACGCCTGATAAGCTATTGGTGTGCGTTTCCAACTCAATGACCTGAGAACCCCTTTGCCCTGAGGGTCTAGAATCCATCGGCTCAGGAGCGCTTTGTTGCTCCCCCATAATGGATTCAAGCTTCAATGCCAAATCAGGTGGCAACTCACTGAGGTCTAGCCCTTGCAGCAGATCACTGTCCGATTGTAAGTCACTATTTGATTGCTGATCAGTGCTTGATTGCTGAGCAGTCGTTTCATCACTCGCGCCTGGCTGAACGGATGACGATTCAGAACTGGCTGTCATTTGAGTGTTGTTATCAGCATTAGCGAAGATCACTGCTGAGCCACCAGCGGTGTTTGCACGATTAGCGCCAGAATCAATCTGTGCATACATCTCTTGGCGTGGCAATGCTTTCAACGGTTGGCTCGCCGGTGCAGGGCGAACGGTGAACAAGGCATCTTCTTCCTCAGACACGGCATCCATGCTTGCTATATCAGCATCCGCAATTTCAGGCTCAATGTCTGATTCAGTTTTAAATTCTGGCAGAGCGACATTGGCAGCTTGGTTCACGGCTTCTTGTTGTTGGATATACGATTGATAAGCCAAGACGCCACCCACCAACAAAGAAGGAACCAAGATTAAGAGTAGCCCCATCGCTAACGATGAACCTCGCTTGTTGCTCATCCCTTTTGCAGAATTAGGAACATGATGATTCTGGTAGCCTTTGAAGCTTGGTTTGCTAAGAGAGTGCTGATTAATAGAAGATGGCTTGTGAGACGACTGATTAAGCTCATGCATGATGCGTGACATTAGCTTGCGCCTCCATCGAGTGACATCAACTTAGGCGAGTCGAGTTGAGCCAACCTTTGTAATCTTGCCAGCGTGCGCTTTCCAGCGATGCCATCGACAGACATCCCTTGCCACATTTGAAACGCTTCAATTTTCATTTTTAACTCATAATCAAATACATCACTACCGGAAACAACCTCTCCTAATACTTCAGAAAGCAGTAGATCAAGCAAAGCAACCGCTTCACCTTGATAGCCCTCTTTAAGGGTCTCTCGCAGCGGCTGCTTCCAAATAGCGACGTAATCGCCTTGCCAGATTTGCTCTAAGGATTGCTTCGGCATCACCAACAGCTTTTCATTAACCAGTAACTCGACAGAATCCTTAGACACGCCATACAGCACAGCAAACACTGGTTTTTGGTCTATGTCGAGATTAAGTACCACAGGAACACCAAGTTCTAACAAGGTATCCAAACTGGCCTGCTGCTGCTCACACACAAAAACACTTTGTGGCTCACTTAAGCACAATCCATCACGCAGTGAAGATTGATATCCCCACAGCGTATACAAGTCTTTGATAGCGAGAGAACGATTGGTCCCCTGTATCAAATGTTGTTGAATGTGTTGTGGCAATTCAAACTTGGCAGGTTTTGGCTCAGCAACCAACTTAGGAACATCTGATACCAAAGAACGCTGAGTACGTGCTAACACTTCCGTCTTTGCTTCATTTGATGCATCCGTAGGCAACCAAGCATTGATATAGCTTGGAGCGAAGTTAAAGGTCGCTATTGCAAGACCAACGCTTAACGTCGCAATCCCTGCGTATTGGAATAACTTAGGCGCGACACGAGAAGTTAGAGCTTTCTCGACGTGATACACATCGGCCTGAAAGGACATAACCTGCTGACACGCTCGGTTAACCGTTTCATTGCTCGGTAGCTGCTCACCGTCATGAAAAGCCAACTGCAGTGCTTTATCACACACCAAGTTAATGAGCCTTGGAATACCATGCGTATATTGAGCAATCAGCTTGATAGAACGGTTCGAAAACAACATCTGCTCGCCACCCGCCGTCTCCAAACGAAACGCGATGTACTTGCCCGTTTCTTCGGTATTAAGAGGCAGTAAGTGATAACGACCAGTAATGCGCTGTGCTAGCTGACGTAGCTGCGTGGTTTGTAAGTGCTGTTGTAATTCCGGCTGGCCGACCAACAGTACTTTTAACAGCTTACGATTGTCGGTTTCCAAGTTTGTTAGAAGGCGTAACTGCTCCAACACATCGGCAGCGAGGTGTTGGGCTTCATCGATCACCAATAGGGTTTGAATGCCTTCGGCATGGCTATCAAGTAGAAAATAATGAATAGCCTGACTGAGCTGTTTCAACGATGCTTGTTCTGGGTACTCGACCTCAAACTCATCGCAGATAGCTTCTAGTAAATCCGTATTTGAAAACGTAGGGTTAAGTATAAGGCCAGCCTGAGTATGACTATCCAATGAAGACAACATCGCCTTAGCGACCGTTGTTTTCCCTGTACCAACCTCACCAGTAAGCATCGCAAAGCCCCCACCCTCGCCTAAACCGGCTTGTAGGTTCTGCATCGCTTCTTGATGGCGCTGACTCAAAAACAAGTAGCGAGAATTTGGTACAATCGAAAATGGCATCTCAACGAAGCCAAAATATTCCTTATACATGTGCTGCCCTATAATTACGATTAATGGAAAGTACCATTGCTTGCAGTAAAGTCCAGCAGTGATAAAACATTTCGAGGTGATAAGTTGCAAATATACGATAGCCTACCAAAAGACAATGGGCTACAGCGCTACCTAGTCGGTGGAGCGGTGCGCGATAAGCTGCTCAACATTGATAGCTATGATAGAGATTGGGTTGTGGTAGGGAGTACCCCTCAAGAGATGGAAAACCTTGGCTTTACTGCAGTGGGCAAAGACTTCCCCGTATTCTTACACCCAAAAACCAAAGAAGAGCACGCACTGGCTCGCACCGAAAGAAAGTCAGGTTCGGGTTACACAGGTTTCGAATGTTACTTCGCGCCAGACGTGAGTTTGGAAGAAGATCTCATGCGTCGAGATTTGACCATCAACGCCATTGCTCAAGACGATAAAGGCCAGCTTTACGATCCTTACCATGGCCAAAAAGATCTCTCTGATCGTATTCTAAGGCACGTCTCGGACGCTTTTGTTGAAGATCCTCTTCGTGTGCTGCGTGTGGCTCGCTTCGCCGCCAAACTCCATCACCTCAACTTTACGGTTGCACCAGAAACCATGGTGATGATGAGCGAGATAGTTCAATCCGGTGAACTGGCACATCTCACTGCCGAACGAGTTTGGCAAGAGTGGCATAAATCCCTTAGTACTCCGCACCCTGAAGTATTCCTTTCGATACTTAAAGAGTGTGGTGCATTGGCTGTTGTGTTGCCTGAAATTGACGCGCTGTTTGGTGTACCTCAACCGGAAAAGTGGCACCCTGAGATCGACACGGGCATTCACACTCTGATGGTTGCTCAGCAAGCTGCGCGATTAAGCTCATCGTTACCCGTGCGTTTTGCCGCTCAAGTACATGATTTAGGTAAAGGCGTCACGCCAGAAAGCGAGTGGCCAAGCCACAAAATGCATTGCCATACAGGCTTAAAAATCATTAAGAAGCTGTGTGAAAGAGTCAGAGTGCCCAATGAATTCAGAGACCTTGCGTTGTTAGTGTGCGAGCAACATTCTAATATCCACCGCGCAGGCGAGCTCAAGCCAACCACCTTTCTCAAGGTTCTCAACAAGTTTGATGTTTGGCGTAAACCAGACAGGCTCAACGACATACTGCTTTGCTGCCAAGCCGATCACGCAGGCCGAAAAGGATTAGAAGATCAGCCGTATCCTCAAAAAGCGCGTTTTGAAGTTGCGTACCAAGCGGCACTTCAAGTCGAAGTAAAAGCGATTATTGCCGATGGTTTTAAAGGCAAAGACATTCGAGAAGAACAAGAGAAACGCAGAGCTATCGCGATTGAGAGCGCCCTATTAGAGCTCGCTGATAGTTAATCGCCATAGCGCTGATTACCATGCATTAAAAAACCCGCGACTAGGCGGGTTTTTCCGTTTCAATCTGTAGGACGAAACATTTGTCTACGTAAGTCGAGTGCTACTGCATCATCAAGAAAGCAAATAGACCAAAACCTAGAATCAGGCGGTAGATAACAAACGGTGTCATACCCATACGAGAGATAAGCTTCAAGAAGAAGTGAATACAGATATAAGCACTGATGAAAGAAACCACGATACCCGTAAGCAAGGTGCCAACATGGATAGGGTCACCACTGGTCACCAACTTAAGACCTAAATAACCACCAGCCAGAGTGATGATTGGGATAGACATCAAGAAAGAGAATCGAGCCGCCGCTTCACGTGTGAAACCAAGGTAAAGCGCCGCGGTAATGGTTGCGCCAGAACGAGACGTGCCCGGAATGATCGCCATTGCTTGAGCAAGACCAATAAACAGCGCCTTTTTCCAACCCGCTTGGTATTCGTCATCGCGCAGGCTTGAGTTCTTGTCCACCCACCATAACAATAGACCAAAGATAATCGTTGTCGTCGCGATCACCCACGCACTGCGTAAGTAAAGCTCAACAATATCTTTCATCAACAAGCCAAAGATACACGCAGGAATCGTCGCGAGAATGATCATCCACGCTAACTTCGCTTCTTTACTACGATCGCCTTTAAACACTGAACCAAAGAATGCGCTCAACAGAGAGACCACTTCTTTACGGAAATAGATAACAACAGCTGCCAAAGTACCAACGTGGACAGCGACATCAAAAGCCAAACCTTGATCTTCCCAGCCTAAAACAGCTGAAGGAAGGATTAGGTGTGCAGAACTGGAAATAGGTAAAAACTCTGTAAAGCCTTGCACCAACGCCAATATAAACGCTTCAAAATAACTCATTACTTACCTTAAAAATTATAGTTTTATATCTACGACAGAGAGCGAGTCTAATTGCTGCATCTTCTGCCATATTTCACTGACGGTTCTTCCGTCTTGCGGGATCACTCGCGCAGGACAAAGATCATAAAGCGGCTGTGTTACAAAAGGATATTTGTAGATATCACTGCGTGGTAATTCTGGTTCACACTCAGAAACCTCCTCTCCAAACAGCACAATATCAAGATCGAGTTTTCGATCTTGTAGTTTGTGCGCATCTTGAGAGCGACCCCATTTAAACTCAATTTTACGCAGCTGCTGTGAAAATTCAGTCAATGAGAGTGACGTGTCGAGCTCTATCACAAAGTTATAAAACGGATGGCTATTAAAACCGACGGGCTCACAGTGATAGATTTTAGAGCATTTAAGGTTAGTCCCTAACGATTGAAGCTCTGTCCATGCCACCCTTGCATGCTTGTCGCGGTCTATGTTCGTGCCAACACCAACATAGGCTACTGTCATGCTTGACCTCGTTCGATGATCACACCAACGGCTTTTGCTTGTGGCACTGCGCCAGGTTTAGCCAATCGGATTTTAATCCACGGCACAGAGAACTGAGTCATAATAAGCTCTGCGACTTCTTCAGCAACACGTTCTACGAGTAGAAAACGGCCATTTGCAATGTGCTCAAGTACTGCAGTGCTCACTTTCGAATAATCCAAAGCATCAACCACATCATCACTCTTGCCTGCTGGGCGGTTGTCATGAGCCATTTCAATATCAAGCACCAGTTTCTGTTTGATCTCTTGCTCCCAATCGTAAACACCGATCGTTGTAATTACTTCTAGCTGCTCAATGAAAACTTTATCCAGTGCCATGACTTGTCCTTTTAGAGGTCGGATACCCAAATTGGGGAAAAAAACGTATTATTTGCGTAATTCGAGATATGATATCAATTACTCTTGGATTGAGCATTATTTTCCCATCGTTAGGCGTATAACCGTTAAAGGACAGACATGACCCCATTGGCACTTATCATGATCATTGCTGCCTACTTACTAGGTTCAATCTCTAGTGCGGTCTTGATATGCCGAGTTTTGAGGCTCCCAGATCCTCGAACAGTAGGTTCTAACAACCCAGGAGCAACCAATGTCCTGCGTGTTGGCGGTAAAGGCGCAGCAGCTGCCGTCCTTTTGTGTGACATGCTGAAAGGCACTATCCCTGTCTGGCTTGGCTACTACCTCAAGATCGACCCAATCATTCTTGGGGTTGTGGCAATTGCGGCGTGTCTTGGCCATATGTATCCGATCTTCTTCCACTTCAAAGGTGGTAAAGGCGTGGCAACCGCACTTGGCGCTATCGCCCCAATAGGATTCGATCTAACCGGAATGATCATGGCGACTTGGTTAGTGGTCGCGTTTTTGTTTCGTTACTCTTCTTTAGCGGCACTGGTTACTGTGCTACTTGCCCCTTTCTACGCTTGGTTAGTCAAACCTCAATACACATTGCCAGTAGCCATGCTGTGCTGTTTGATCGTGTTACGTCACCACCAGAATATCCGCCGCCTACTCGATGGCAGCGAACCAAAACTCGGACAAAAAAAATCGGCTTAAACTGTCACGTCTAAACCGAACCATAATATTCAGTATTTAAAGCTTATAGCAGATGTTTATCTAAAAACGTCTTCAGCATTGTGTTCACAAACTCTGGTTGCTCTAACGAGCTAATATGACCTGCGCCAGGAATCACCACTAATTCACTGCCCGTAATGCAATCGTGCATTAGGTATGACTCAAGTACCGGACGTGGTTTATCTTCTTGTCCTACAGCAATCAAAACAGGCAGAGCAAAGTTCTCTACCGATTCAATCATGTCACGACGTCCAAACACCATTCGACCAATTCGTGCCACTTCTTCAGCGTTGTCACCCTCAAGAGCAGACAACTGCTGAGTAAACCCTTCCACTAAAGCTGGCGTGTTGGTTTGAGCATCATTAGCGAAGAACAGTGGAACAACCGCTTCAACAATTGGCTGAGGAACCGTCTTGGTTTGAGTGATGGTATCTAACATGCTGAAGTACTTAGCGTGAGCAACCTCTGGTTCTAAACCCACAAAAGTATCCATTAGAACCAAAGACTTAATACGTGCAGGTGCAAGTTCCGCTAACTCTGTTCCCCACATACCGCCAACCGATAAGCCAACCACTGAGAATTCTTCGATCTCTAAATGATCAAGCAGAGCCAAAACGTGCTGAGCGTAATCTTTCAAGTTACGCATCGAAGCGGGTGCAGCTTGAGACTCACCGTGAGACCAAAGCTCTGGAACAATACAGCGATACTGAGTTTTTAATGCTTCGATCTGCGGCTTCCACATTGCACTATCCCAAAGGTAGCTGTGGCCGAGTACAACAACAGGGCCTTGACCTTCATCTAGGTACGCCATCGATTGATTGTCTACTGTGAACTTGTTCATTTTCTTCCCTAATCTCTATCAGCAATTATTTATCGACATACAGTCGGTAAGCTAGGATATAAAAACGGCCGCACAAGGCGACCGTTTATCGAAACACTATAGTCAATTACGCAATTGGCTCTAGCTGGTCAATAGGCCAACGCGGTGTGGCATGAACAGACAAATCAGCCGTTTCGCCATTCTTCAGGCGCTGCATGCCCGCATAAGCGATCATCGCACCATTATCTGTACAGAACTCAGTGCGTGGGTAGTACACCTCACCACCGACTTTCTTAGCAAGCGCCTCAAGCTCAACGCGCAGTTGTTTGTTGGCACTTACACCGCCAGCAATAACTATACGTTTCATGCCCGTTTCAACCAAGGCACGCTTACACTTGATTACTAAGGTTGCACAAACGGCTTCTTGAAACGCGTAAGCAATATCAGCACGAGTCTGGTCATCATTATCGTTATCACGAATGGTATTCGCTGCGAACGTCTTCAGACCAGAAAAGCTCATATCTAAACCCGGACGATCGGTCATTGGACGCGGGAACTTAAAACGACCCGGAGTGCCTTTTTCCGCCAAACGAGATAACAGTGGACCACCAGGGTAATCTAAGCCCATCAGTTTCGCGGTTTTATCAAACGCTTCACCCGCTGCATCATCAATCGATTCACCAAGGATTCGGTATTCACCAATACCTTTCACTTCTACCATCATGGTATGGCCGCCAGAAACCAGCAGAGCCACAAATGGGAATGGTGGTGGGTTATCTTCTAGCATTGGCGCAAGAAGGTGACCTTCCATATGGTGAACAGGCACTGCAGGCACTCCCCACGCATAAGCAATACTGCGACCAATCGTTGCACCAACCAGCAGTGCACCCACTAAACCAGGGCCAGCCGTGTAAGCCACACCATCAATGTCTTTCGACGTTAGGTTCGCTTCAGCTAATGCCGCTTTAATAAGAGGAATTGTTTTTTTCACGTGGTCACGTGAAGCTAGCTCAGGTACCACACCACCGTAATCGGCGTGCAGCTTTACTTGGCTATATAATTGATGAGAAAGCAGCCCTTGCTCATCATCATAAATCGCGATTCCTGTTTCATCACAAGAGGTTTCAATACCAATAATGCGCATAATTTTCTCGGCACGCTTTCGTCTAAAATGGGAAATTAGCGCAATATTACCCTGCCTAAGCTCTTCAAACAAATATTGTACAGACTATAATCGACAAAGTGCTTTACAAAGCCACTGTGATCGGATTAAAATTCCGCACCATTTTTGATCAAGCTGGTTAATGGCCAAACGCGAATAGAGAGTTAGCTCGATGGGTAACTTCTCTGATTTGGTACTGAGTAGCCAGCGATAATGAATAACCCCTGAGGTGAAAGGCATATGCCAATAGTTAAAGTACGTGAAAACGAACCGTTCGACGTTGCACTACGTCGTTTCAAGCGCTCTTGTGAAAAAGCAGGTATCCTTTCTGAAGTTCGCCGTCGCGAGCACTACGAAAAGCCAACTACAGTTCGCAAACGCGCTAAAGCAGCAGCTCAAAAGCGTCACGCTAAGAAGCTAGCTCGCGAAAACGCACGTCGCGTTCGCCTGTACTAATAACTTAATCCATAAGGACTGAGTTATGGCTCTTATTGAACAACTCAAAGAAGAGCAAAAATTAGCGATGAAAGCCAAGGACAAACCGCGCCTTGGCACTATCCGCTTAGCTCTTTCAGCAATTAAGCAACGTGAAGTTGACGAACGGATCACTCTGAACGACGACGACATTCTTGCTGTATTAGTTAAAATGGTTAAGCAACGTCGCGATTCTGTTGCTCAATATGAATCAGCAAATCGTCAAGATCTTGCTGACGTGGAAAAAGCAGAAATTACGGTACTTGAAGGCTTTATGCCTCAACCGCTAACTGATGAAGAAGTTATTGCACTACTTGATAGCGCAATCGCCGAAGCTCAACCAGCGGGCATGCAAGACATGGGTAAAGTAATGGCTATCTTGAAACCACAAATTCAAGGGCGTGCAGATATGGGTAAAGTTAGTGGTTTAGTTCGTTCTAAACTCGCTTAATCCCAAATCAAATTGCAACAAGCCGTGCAATCCTTCGGAACGCACGGCTTGTTTGTATCTGTAACCTATTCAAACTATTATTATCCACACTCTCAGTTAGTGCATTTTTCTAAGGTTTTATGGCAGGACACATCCCGCGTAGTTTCATCGATGATCTCCTAGCGCGTCTCGACATTGTCGACATTGTGGACGCACGCGTGAAACTTAAGAAAAAAGGCAAAAACTATGGTGCTTGTTGCCCATTCCACAACGAAAAGACCCCTTCTTTTAGCGTAAGCCAAGAAAAACAGTTTTATCACTGCTTTGGTTGTGGCGTACACGGTAATGCTATCGACTTCATTATGGAGTTCGAACGTCTCGATTTTGTTGAAGCGATTGAAGAGCTTGCCTCTTTCTTAGGCCTCGATGTTCCTAGAGAGCAACGTAGCGGCGAGATATCAACAGCACCAAGAGCCAACAGCGAACAAAAACGTAACCTCTACGATTTGATGGGCGGCATCAGTAATTTTTACCGCTCTCAACTGAAAATATCAGCCAACAAACCTGCGATTGATTACCTAAAGAATCGTGGCCTTTCGGGCGAGATCGTCCAGAAGTTTGGCATTGGGTATGTGGCCGATGAGTGGGACTTAGTTCGTAAGAACTTTGGCCAACAGAAAGAAGCCCAAGACATGCTCGTAACTGGCGGCATGTTAATTGAGAACGATAAAGGTAACCGATACGACCGATTCCGTGGACGCGTAATGTTCCCGATTCGCGATCGTCGTGGCCGTGTGATTGGTTTTGGTGGTCGTGTATTAGAAGACGGTACTCCAAAATATCTCAACTCACCAGAAACGCCTATCTTCCATAAAGGTAAAGAGCTTTACGGCCTTTATGAAGTGCTGCAAGCCTACCGTGAACCGCCGCAAATACTTGTGGTTGAAGGTTACATGGATGTCGTGGCATTAGCGCAATATGGTGTTGATTACTCAGTAGCATCACTGGGCACATCGACAACCGGTGACCACGTTCAAATGCTGTTCCGCCAAACCAGCACAGTGGTTTGTTGTTACGATGGTGACCGAGCAGGTAAAGAGGCCGCATGGCGCGCACTAGAAAACGCGCTTGAATACCTGAAAACCGGTAACACGCTTAAGTTTCTATTCTTGCCCGACGGTGAAGATCCAGACAGCTATATTAGAGAGCATGGCAAAGCCGCTTTTGAACAGCTGGTCCACAATGCGACGCCGCTTTCGACCTATTTGTTCGATAACCTGATTGAAATACACAAGTTAAACTTGGGAACAACCGAAGGGAAATCAGCACTGCGTGCACACGCCAGCGCCTTGATTAATAAAATCCCTGACAGTTACTTCCAAGAATTGCTCGAAAAACTGCTCGATGAGCGAACTGGATTTGATAACCAATTGAGACGTGCGCGTGTTCATACACAGAACCCGACACCTCAACCGCATAAAGAGCTGAAGCGCACTCCAATGCGTGAAGTTATCGCTTTGCTTATCCAAAATCCGAGCTATGCTGATATGGTACCGGATTTATCAAGTGTCAAAGGCTTACAGTTGCCCGGACTAAGTTTATTCGTCGAAGTACTTGATAAATGCCACGAGCATCCCCATATCAACACAGGCCAATTATTAGAGCATTGGCGACACAATAAACATGAGGCTCTTCTGTCTCGTCTCGCGAGCTGGGAAATCCCCCTCGACGAAGACAATCAAGAAGACATATTTTTAGACTCATTGGACAACATACTTGCCCAGTGCGTTGAAAAACAAATTGAAAACCTGCAGGCCAAAGCAAGAAGCGTCGGTTTATCAGCCGAAGAAAAAAGGGAGCTACTAGCTTTAATGCTAGATCTAAAAGCGTAACCCTGTTTGATTAGTCAGCATTTAATAAATTTGTTAACATAATTGGTTTGCATTTGAGAATGCAACGTCCTTCACCAGACCTGAAGTTGGATATCATCTATGGATCAAAATCCGCAGTCACAGCTAAAATTACTTGTTATTAAAGGCAAGGAACAAGGCTATCTGACCTACGCCGAAGTAAACGACCACCTACCTGCAGAAATCGTGGATTCTGAACAGGTAGAAGACATCATTCAAATGATCAACGACATGGGTATCAAGGTAGTTGAAACTGCACCTGATGCTGATGATCTAGCACTTAATGATGACGATGCCAATATAGATGAAGATGCAGCCGAAGCTGCAGCTGCTGCGCTTTCAAGCGTAGAAAGCGAGATTGGCCGTACTACTGACCCAGTTCGTATGTACATGCGTGAAATGGGTACGGTTGAACTACTGACTCGTGAAGGCGAAATCGACATTGCGAAACGTATTGAAGATGGTATCAATACAGTTCAACTATCGGTTGCTGAGTACCCAGGCACTATTCCATACATCTTGGAACAGTTTGACCGCGTACAAGCAGAAGAGATTCGCTTAACAGACCTAATCAATGGCTTTGTTGACCCAGACGACGATGGCACAGCTGCGCCAACGGCGACTCACATCGGTTCAGAACTTGCTGAAACTGATCTGGAAGACGAAGACAAAGAAGACGCTGAAGACGACGAGGAAGAGGAAGAAGAAGATACAGGTATCGATCCTGAGCTTGCTCTTGAGAAGTTCACAGCGCTTCGTACTAGCTACCAGAACCGTCAGCTAGCGATCAACGAGTACGGCCATGAAAGCCCGAAAGCAACGCTTGCAACGACAATGATGCAAGACGTATTCAAAGAGTTCCGTCTAACACCAAAACAGTTTGATTACCTAGTAAACGAACTGCGTAACTCTATGGATCGCGTACGTACTCAAGAACGCCTAATCATGCGTCAAACGGTTGAGTACGGCAAAATGCCGAAGAAATCTTTCATTGCTCTATTTACTGGTAACGAATCTAGCGAAGCATGGTTGGATGAAGTTCTTGCTTCAGACAAGCCATACGCAGAAAAGATCAAACGTAACGAGCACGACATCCGTCGCTCTATCCAAAAACTGGATATGATCGAACGTGAAACGTCTCTTACTGTTCAAAGCATCAAAGATATCAGCCGTCGTATGTCTATCGGTGAAGCGAAAGCTCGTCGTGCGAAGAAAGAGATGGTTGAAGCGAACTTACGTCTAGTAATCTCGATTGCTAAGAAGTACACAAACCGTGGTCTACAATTCCTGGATCTAATCCAAGAAGGTAACATCGGTCTGATGAAAGCGGTAGATAAGTTTGAATACCGTCGTGGTTATAAGTTCTCTACTTACGCTACTTGGTGGATCCGTCAAGCAATCACTCGTTCGATTGCCGACCAAGCTCGTACTATCCGTATTCCGGTTCACATGATCGAAACGATCAACAAACTAAACCGTATCTCTCGTCAAATGCTACAAGAGATGGGTCGTGAACCACTGCCGGAAGAGCTAGCTGAACGCATGCAAATGCCTGAAGACAAGATCCGTAAAGTACTGAAAATCGCTAAAGAGCCAATCTCAATGGAGACACCAATCGGTGACGACGAAGATTCGCACCTAGGTGATTTCATCGAGGATACAACGTTAGAACTACCTTTAGACTCTGCAACGGCAACAAGCCTACGCGGTGCAACTAAAGACGTTCTTGCTGGCCTAACACCTCGTGAAGCTAAAGTACTGCGTATGCGTTTCGGTATCGACATGAACACTGACCACACTCTTGAAGAAGTGGGCAAGCAGTTCGACGTAACTCGTGAACGTATCCGTCAGATCGAAGCAAAAGCACTGCGTAAACTTCGTCACCCAAGCCGCTCAGAAACTCTGCGTAGCTTCCTAGACGAGTAATCACACGCTTTAGTGTGGTTAGCTTTTAAGCATAAATTAGAAAAGGTGAGCGTTGGCTCACCTTTTTTTTATCCGTATGATTTAAGTGGCTAAGATGTAAGCGGAATTGCCCCTTATAGTGTCTAGACACCACTGAATGCTTCCCCTATAATCTATGCCCTACGGCCCCTTAGCTCAGTGGTTAGAGCGCACGACTCATAATCGTTCGGTCCCCAGTTCAAATCTGGGAGGGGCCACCAAATTAGAAAAGCCAGAACAGTTCACGCTGCTCTGGCTTTTTGCTTTTCTGATTCAGTACCAATCACACCCTGCACTTCCGAACCAAAAACGAATCGTCCCGCACACAATTCCAATTGCCTCTCTGTGACTAAACATACTTTTCTTTTATAAAAAAATCGGCAATATGAGAGTACATAAATCGCTCAATAGTTCAGGGAAGACTCATGAAAGACGAAACACTCTCGATTCACTTCGGTTACGACACTGATCCAACAACCAAATCGGTTGCCACTCCAATCTACCAAACCGTCGCGTACGAATTCGATGACGCACAACACGGCGCCGACCTCTTCAACCTTGCGGTGCCAGGCAATATCTACACTCGCATAATGAACCCAACCAATGATGTGTTAGAAAAACGCATGGCCGCCTTAGAAGGAGGTATCGCAGGCTTAGTGGTAAGTGCGGGCAGTGCTGCGATCAACTATGCGATTCAGACGTTGGCGCAAATCGGTGACAACATTGTTTCAACACCTCAGCTTTACGGTGGTACTTACACCCTATTTGCTCATATGCTGCCAAACCAAGGGATCGAAGTTCGTTTTGCTAAAGACGATAAACCAGAAAGCTTAGCGGCACTGATTGACGAAAAAACCAAGGCGGTTTACTGCGAAAGTATCGGTAACCCAGCAGGTAATATTATCGACTTAGAGCGTGTTGCTGAACTTGCTCACGCACAAGGTGTACCTGTGATTGTTGATAACACGGTGGCGACGCCTGTACTGTGTAAACCTATCGATTTTGGTGCTGACATCGTGGTGCACTCACTAACTAAATACGTGGGTGGCCACGGTACAACGTTAGGTGGCGTGATTGTCGACTCAGGTAAATTCCCATGGGCACAGCACAAGGACCGCTTCCCTGTGTTTAATCAGCCAGAGCCTTCTTATCATGGCGTGGTTTATACCGAGGCCTTTGGTGAGGCTGCGTTTATTGGTCGTGCTAGAACGGTTCCCCTACGTAATACAGGTGCAGCACTGTCACCAATGAATGCTTTCATGTTGATGCAAGGTTTGGAGACGTTGTCGCTACGCATGGAGCGACACACAGAGAATGCCTTGAAAGTAGCGGAATACCTCAAGCAACACGAGAAAGTCAGTTGGGTAAGTTACGCTGGCCTGCCTGATTCAGAATTCTATCCACTCGCTGAAAAGTACATGCAAGGTAAGCCATCGGCCATTCTATCTTTTGGTTTAAAAGACGGTTATGAAGCCGGTGTTCGCTTCTATGATGCACTGCAAATCTTCAAGCGCTTAGTTAACATTGGCGATGCGAAATCTCTCGCTTGTCACCCAGCTTCGACGACACACCGTCAACTAAGCGAAGCTGAACAGAAACAAGCCGGTGTATCACCGGAGATGATTCGCCTATCAGTAGGTATCGAGCACATTGACGATATCTTGGCTGACCTAGAGCAAGCACTAAGCGCTTAATGACGCTACAGCTAGCTCTAACACTGATCGTTAACTAACAGACATAAAAAAGCCCATCACAGGATGGGCTTCTTATTATCTATATCTTAGATAAGCTGCCGATTACTCAACCGTAACCGCTTTCGCAAGGTTACGAGGTTGGTCAACGTCGGTACCTTTGATTAGCGCGACATGGTAAGACAGCAGCTGCATCGGTACTGTGTAGTAGATAGGCGCTGTTACTTCACTTACGTGAGGCATCTTGATGATCTTCATGTTCTCATCGCTTTCGAAGCCAGCGTCTTGGTCAGCGAATACGTAGAGTAGACCGCCACGAGCACGTACTTCTTCAACGTTCGATTTCAGCTTCTCTAGCAAGTCGTTGCTTGGTGCAATAACGACTACAGGCATATCGGCATCGATAAGAGCCAAAGGACCGTGCTTAAGCTCACCAGCCGCGTATGCTTCTGCGTGGATGTAAGAGATCTCTTTCAGTTTAAGAGACGCTTCCATCGCGATTGGGTAGAACTCACCACGACCCAAGAACAGTGTGTGATGCTTATCAGCAAAATCAGGTGCTAGCGCTTCAATTTCTTTATCAAACGCTAATGCTTTCTCGATATCAGCAGGCAGTTGGTGAAGTGCTTGAACGATTTCCGCTTCTTTCTCTTCATTGATACGACCCTGTAGGCGACCAATTGACGTTACCATCATCAGCATTGCTGCTAGTTGAGTTGTGAAAGCTTTAGTCGAAGCAACACCGATCTCTGTTCCTGCGCGAGTCATGAAGGCAAAATCAGATTCACGAACCAGCGAAGAACCTGCAACGTTACAGATGGTCATTGCTGACATGTAACCCTTCTCTTTTGCAAGACGAAGTGCAGCAAGCGTATCCGCCGTTTCACCAGATTGAGACAGAGTCACCAATAGGCTGTTCGGACGAACAACGAAATCACGGTAACGGAATTCAGAAGCAATCTCTACGTCACAGCTTACGCCAGCTAGAGATTCAAACCAGTAACGCGCTGCCATGCCTGAGTTGTAAGACGTACCACATGCGATGATCTGCACGTGTTCAACCTTGCTTAGGATCTCTTCCGCTTTAACACCAATCGCGTTAGTGATAACCGAAGTGTCAGAGATACGGCCTTCCATTGTATTGATCAGCGCTGTTGGCTGCTCGAAGATCTCTTTCTGCATGAAGTGACGGTATTGACCTTTGTCGCCTGCGTCGTGTTCAGCGTTTGACTCAACGATTTCACGCTCAACACGCTCACCCGCTACATCAAATACCGTAACATCACGACGAGTTACCTCAGCAACATCACCTTCTTCTAGGTACATGAAGCGACGAGTTACGCTCAGTAGCGCCAGTTGGTCAGAGGCAAGGAAGTTCTCACCGACACCAAAGCCGATAACGATCGGGCTACCAGAACGAGCTACAACGATACGGCTAGGATCTTTACGATCAACCGCAACCGTGCCGTACGCACCGTCTAATTGTTTTGCTGTTTTCTGTAGCGCTTCAACCAAAGAAGCTGAAGTGCGAAGTTCCCACTCAACTAAGTGAGCAATAACTTCTGTATCCGTTTGTGAAGTAAATACGTAACCACGCTCTTGCAGCATAGCGCGCAGTGCTTCGTGGTTTTCGATAATGCCATTGTGTACAACGGCAATATCACCAGACATGTGTGGGTGTGCGTTCGCTTCAGACGGCTCACCGTGTGTCGCCCAACGTGTATGAGCGATACCTGTACCACCAATCACTTGTTGCTCTTCTACTGCGTCAGCTAGCTCTTGTACTTTACCTAGGCGGCGTACACGAGTTAGGTTAGATTCAGTATCGACTACAGCGACACCAGCTGAATCGTAGCCACGGTATTCTAGACGACGAAGGCCTTCTACTAAAATTTCAGCTACATCACGCTGTGCTACTGCACCAACAATTCCACACATAGTTTCACTCCATCAATTTTGTTTTATTCCTATTGGCAGCAAGCAAAGGCCAAATCTTCATTAAGATCAATTATAGGAAGGTAAATGCATAATACTTAAATTTGTTTTTACGCTGGATCGGTCAGGATCACTCGAACATCATGTGATTCGATACTTGCTTTGGATTCTTCGCCTAAGTCTGTATCGGTAATTAAGATGTCAATGTGTTCCCATGCCAGCTCTAAGTTCGGGATCTTTCGTCCCACCTTTTCCGACTCAACCATCACGATCACTTCTCGTGACACTTCAGCCATTACTTTGCTCAGGCCAACCAGTTCGTTAAACGTGGTTGTGCCTCTATCGAGGTCGATACCATCAGCCCCAATAAATAGTTGGTCAAAATCGTAAGCACGAAGTACCGACTCTGCAACTTTGCCTTGGAAAGAGTCCGAATGGGTATCCCAAGTGCCGCCAGTCATTAATAACGTCGGCTCGCTTTCAAGCTCATTAAGCGCATTAGCAACGTGCAATGAGTTGGTCATAACAACCAAGCCACGCTTAGCATTAAGCTGCTGAATTAGAGCACCGGTCGTACTGCCACTATCGATCACGATGCGGTTATGGTCGCGAATTAAATCTGCAGCGGCTTTTGCCAATGAAATCTTTCGAGTCGAAACTTGTTGACCCAGTTCTTCGTTGACAGCCTCTTTCGGTAACGAAATCGCACCACCATAACGGCGTAAAAGCTGACCGTTTTTCTCTAAAGACGCCAAGTCCTTTCTAATAGTGACTTCTGAGGTTTCGAACTTAGCGGATAATTCATCAACACTAACCTCCCCTTTTTCATTCACTAGGTTAGAAATTGCATGTCTTCTGAGCTGGGTGTTTCGTTTCGACATTTAAAAAAGGCCATTAAGTTTCGATATGAAACATATTATAGTTACAACGAAACTATTTAGTCCATTTATTTTGATCCAAAAAATTAATAAATAGCGATAAAACCTTGTCCTAAGACAATTGTTAAGCAGTGATATTGAACTCATTAGGTGGTAGAATCCGCACCCGAAAAGAAAAAAAATTACAAAACTGACTGTTATTTTTTTGCAACTTACCCCCTATATAGTGGGGTAAGTCACAGAAAACCGATATTGAATCAAAATCTTTTAGTCATAAAATGACTAAAATTGATGAAAGACTTACAACTCTGAAGGACATATTGGAAGTCCCGCGCTTTTACACAACAGGCACAAAATGTTGATGTAGCGGACCAATCTTCAGAACTTAAATAAATTTCAAATTGTAACAATACTTACCGGAGAGTACCTTCCATGAAAAAGACCAAAATCGTATGTACGATTGGCCCTAAAACTGAATCTGTAGAGAAGCTAACTGAACTAGTAGATGCTGGCATGAACGTTATGCGTCTTAACTTCTCTCACGGTGATTTCGCAGAGCACGGCACTCGTATCGCGAACTTCCGTAAAGTAATGGAAAACAAAGGTGAGCAACTTGCTATCCTTCTAGATACTAAAGGTCCAGAAATCCGTACTATCAAACTTGAAGATGGTAACGACGTAGATCTAGTAGCTGGTCAAGAGTTCACTTTCACAACTGACGCAACAGTTGTTGGTAACAAAGACGTAGTAGCAGTAACTTACCTAGGTTTCGCTAAAGACCTAACAGCAGGTAACACTATCCTTGTTGATGACGGCCTAATCGAAATGGAAGTTATCGCAACAACAGAAACTGAAGTTAAGTGTAAAGTTCTTAACAACGGTGCTCTAGGCGAAAACAAAGGTGTTAACCTTCCTGGCGTTTCTGTTCAACTTCCTGCTCTTTCTGAGAAAGACAAAGCTGACCTTAAGTTTGGTTGTGAGCAAGGCGTAGATTTCGTTGCTGCTTCTTTCATCCGTAAAGAAGAAGACGTTAAAGAAATCCGTGAGCTTCTAAACGCTAACGGCGGCGAGAACATCCATATCATTTCTAAGATTGAAAACCAAGAAGGTGTAGATAACTTCGATTCAATCCTTGAAGCTTCTGACGGCATCATGGTTGCTCGTGGTGACCTAGGTGTTGAAATCCCAGCTGAAGAAGTAATCTTCGCTCAGAAGATGATGATCGAGAAGTGTAACCGTGCACGTAAGATGGTTATCACTGCAACTCAAATGCTTGACTCTATGATCAGCAACCCACGTCCAACTCGTGCTGAAGCGGGTGACGTTGCGAACGCAATCATGGATGGTACTGATGCAGTAATGCTTTCTGGTGAAACTGCTAAAGGTAAGTACCCAGTTGAAGCTGTCACTATCATGGCTCAAATCGCGAACCGTACTGATTCAGCTCTTAAAGCTGAGCTAGGTTCTCGTCTAGACAGCCCACGTCTACGTATCACTGAAGCAGTATGTAAAGGCGCTGTAGACACAGCAGAGAAGCTAGCTGCTCCTCTAATCGTTGTTGCAACTGAAGGCGGTAAATCTGCACGTTCAGTACGTAAGTACTTCCCAACTGCAAACATCCTAGCTCTAACAACTAACGAAAAGACAGCTGCACAGCTAGTTCTTACTAAAGGTGTTAAGCCAGTTCTTGTTGACTCTATCGAGAACACAGACGCGTTCTACATCAACGGTAAAGAAATCGCTCTACAATCGGGCCTAGGTAACAAAGGCGACATCGTAGTTATGGTTTCTGGTGCTCTAGTAGCTTCTGGTACTACAAACACGGCATCTGTTCACGTTCTATAAAAATGAACCGATTCGCATAAAATATAAAAGAGGGCTTCGGCCCTCTTTTTTTATGAAACAAAATCTTGCCTAACTTTTCAGTACGCTGTATTATCAATCACAATAGAACTACGTACTGTTAACCTCCAACTGACTCTTTCTAAGAGACGGATTAGCAGACTAGAAATCATATATAGATGAGGTTTGTAATGTCTAGTCCTACGCTCACTGACAAAGTATCAAAGATGATTCGCCAAGATATTCTTAATGGTGAGTTAACCCCAGGCCAAAAGCTTGTTGTTGCTGATCTAAAAGCACGCTACAACGTTGGCGCATCCCCTATTCGCGAAGCCTTGGTACAGTTATCTTGGAGCAAATACGTAAAGCTAGAGCCACAAAAAGGCTGCTGGGTATCTCCTGTATCAAAGAAAGAACTGAATGACCTATACGAAAGCCTTCGTGTTGTATCATCGGTTCTGCTTAAAAAAGCGATTGCAGCAGGTGATGAGAGCTGGGAACTGGATGTACTAACGTCTTACCATAAACTATCGCGAGTACAGTACGTATCTGAAGAGTTTGACTGTGTAGAATGGGAAGAGCGCCACCAGCAATTCCATGTCGCACTGCTTGAAGGTGCAGATTCAGAGAACATGTTTAAGTTCTTTGATGACCTAATTAACCAAGTGAAACGTTACCGCTTCCTCGCTATGTCTGCAGAAAGCGCATCAGATGATCTGTTCAATATTGATGAACACGAAATGATCATGAAACTAGTACTCTCTAAGAATGTAGAACAAGCGACTGAACTGCTTGATCAACACCTGCTAGGTTCAATGAAACGAATTGAAGAAGTTATCGAAGCGGCATAACGCTAAAGTAGCTTCTAACCAAATAAAAACGGAGCCCAATGGCTCCGTTTTTTGTTTCCAGTATTACGACTGAACTACCACCCAAAAAACTCTTTGTGATGAGTATTGAGCAGCACAACCATAGGTAAAAAATACAATGCACTAAGTTGAAAGCCAAGAATGGCTAATGTGCCTATGGTTAACCTAACTAAAAAATCGACAAACATACCACGCCTCTTTTAACCAGACTGTATGATCCCCAAACTATTGCTCCAGCTAACCTAATTCTACTGCTGCCTTTCAAGTTATTGATAAGGCTAGCTAACCAGCTGAATTAAGTTAACGGTGTCATCCTTTTACATCTGGTAAACACTCTATTTATTACATCGTTTAACACGATGTAATCTGAAGCAAAGTAGTTTACTTACTGTTAATTTTAGCTCAAATTTCCACCAAAATTAGACTTTAGTCTAACTGTATAGATTTTGTGACACAGGTCGCTCAAAAGTGAGATTCCTAATAAAAAGAGGGAAAGGAAAAAGGAGTCGGGGCGCGACTTGAAGAGGTGAAGCAAATAGAAGACAGGACTAGATAGAAGCGAACCTAAGCGACATCATCGTAGCTAGGACACATAGAGACCGTATTACGGCCAGACGATTTAGATTCGTAAAGCGCAACATCCGCACACTTGTATGAGCGAGTGCTGTTACTGGTTAAATCCGTAAAGCCAACACTCACCGTTATCTTAGTTCCGGCAGCTAGCTCAATCTCAATTCGCAAGCGATCCAATACGCGCTTTGCTTCTGGCAGTGAGGTGTGTGGCATCAAGAGTGCAAACTCTTCTCCTCCAACACGTGCAACAAAGTCCGTCCCACGAAGGCTATCTTGCAGAAGTTTAGCAACACCAGCGATCACACGGTCACCTTCGTCGTGGCCAAGCTCATCATTGATTCGCTTGAAGTTATCGATGTCCACCAAGGCTAAGCAGGTGGTCGCTTCGTTCGGGTAACGCTCAACTAAGCGAGAATAGTAGGCCAGCTGCTCTTCGAATTTTCGTCGGTTCCAGAGATTACTCAAAGAGTCACGTTCACTTAAAATCCTCAAACGTACCTCAAGCTCCTTCCTTACGGAAATATCAACCAACGAGGTGATGTAGTAACTGACTTTGCCTGAATTGTTTTTGACCGCATGCACTCGCATGATCGCAGTAAAAGGAATACGCAGCTTGTTCTTACACTGAACCTCCCCTTCCCATACTTCTTCTTGCTCTAAATGACTCCAAATAGCCGAGCTTGAGAGCACTTGGTCGGTATTCTCAAGCAGCAACTGCAATGCATTTTGACCGATCACCTGTTTTTTGCAGTACCCAGTCATGTTCTCAAATTCGTTGTTGATCATCATTGTGCGGTGCTGCTTGTCAGAGATCATCACTGCCGACATACCATTCAATGCGGCGCGTGCCAATTTACTCTCTAGGCTTCGGCGTCGGCAGTGCGTCACCAGGTAAGCAAACGGGAAAGCGAATATCAGCACCGTAATCAGAACAATGATCTCTTCATGGGCCAAATCATCTAGATCACGCTCAGCCCGATCCATCAGTTGCTTTTGATTAAGTTGAATCAGTAAATGGACCTTTTGACTGTTCGCGAGCATAACCGTGTTAAAGGCAAACAAATTACCATCTTCAAAAACGTATCCCACCTGATCATTGGAGATCGCATCCCACGTCTTCGGCGCGATATTTTTCAGGTTATAGCCTTTTCTTTCAGGAATAGAGTCTCCGAACAACTTACCGCTGTTGTTACTCGCGATGAAGTAACCCGCGTCATTGAGAACTTCTGCTCTAAGATCGTTATCTGGTGAAAAGCTCAGACGCGACGATAAGCCCCATACATCAAGATTGATGACGAGGTAGCCTACTCTTTCGTCAGGGGTTTCTACTGGGGTAAAGACACGGATTACCGGCGAATAAGGGAAGGTGACTTCACCATGCTCAGTTTCAAGCTCAATACCCCAACCGCCAATCTGTTCGGCTTCTAGTTTTTGAGCGTATTGGAAGTAGTTAGAATCCGACCTATCTTGCAGCTGTTGAGGAAACGTCACTCTACCGGTATCAGAGGAATAGTTAACACGCACCAATTCTTTGCCAGTGACATCTAACAGATGGATTTGTGTATACCACTTCTGGTTCACGAGAACAGATTGCCAGACCTCTTCAAGTAGATGTTTGGTTTGGTCTGAGGGAGAGGAAGCAAAGTTAACCAAGCTCTGGCTATGACTGAGTAGCTCCATGACCGAGACTAACTGAGTCTTGAGAAGATCATAATCTCGCTTGGCATACACTAACTGATGAACGGCTTGCTTAGCTGAGTAGTCAAAGCTCTGCTGTTTTACTTCTTTGTAGCGCTGCAAATAATACAGACATACTGCAGAAGACAATATGATAGAGATAATCAGCAATGTAATTATTGATTTTTTATTTCGCATTGCTAACTCAGATGAATGGAAGTGCAGCGCGGGATTATAGCACTCTAAAAAATTAACAAAATAAAAGCCGCTTAAAAAAGCGGCTTTAAAGTTATTTTTTAAAGACTTATCGTCTAGGCTTTCAACGCACGTTCGCCTCGTGCGATGCCAACAACACCACTTCGAGCTACTTCAAGCACTTCCGTCACTTCAGACAGCGCCTGAATGAAGGCATCCAGTTTCTCGCTAGTACCCGCCATTTGAACCGTATATTGAGAAGCCGTAACATCAACGATCTGACCACGGAAGATATCCGCTGTGCGCTTCACTTCCGCACGAGCAAAGCCGCTCGCACGTACTTTTACCATCAACAGCTCACGTTCAATGTGCTCAAGTTCGGACACTTCTTGCACTTTAAGTACGTCGATTAGCTTATGCAGTTGTTTCTGAATCTGCTCAAGCTGCATTTCGCTCGAGTTAGTGGTTACGTTCAAACGAGACAGCGTCGGATCATCGGTTGGAGATACGTTCAAAGACTCGATGTTGTAGCCACGCTGAGAAAACAAGCCAACCACACGAGAAAGCGCACCAGGTTGGTTTTCCATTAGTAGTGAAATAATGTGTCTCATATTATGTTCTCTCCGTTTTGCTTAGCCACATGTTATCCATACCCTCGCCTTTGATCTGCATTGGGTATACGTGCTCGGTGTCATCCACACTAATATCGACAAATACCAAACGGTCTTTCATCGCTAGTGCTTTTTCCAAACCTGATTCCAGTTCATCCGGAGATGAAATGCGCATACCAACGTGGCCATAAGCCTCAGCGATAGCAGCAAAATCAGGAACAGAGTCCATATATGAGTTAGAGTAACGGCCTTGATAAACAATGTCTTGCCACTGTTTTACCATGCCTAGGAAACGGTTATTAAGATTAATAATCTTAACCGGGATATTGTATTGCAGCGCAGTCGACAGCTCTTGGATATTCATTTGAATGCTGCCGTCACCGGTTACCACAACCACCTCTTCATCTGGCTTAGCAAACTTAACGCCCATACCAGCAGGCAGGCCAAAGCCCATCGTGCCTAGACCACCAGAGTTAATCCAACGACGTGGCTTGTTAAACGGGTAGTATAAAGCAGCAAACATTTGGTGTTGACCTACGTCAGAAGCAACATAGGCATCGCCATTGGTTACTTTATGCAGTGTTTCAATTACTTGCTGTGGTTTGATGCGCTCAGACGATTTCTCGTAAGCTAGGCAGTCACGCTCTTGCCACTGCTTGATTTCACTCCACCAGCTTTCAATCGCTTCTGCATCGTTAGTGCCGCCTTGCTCAACGAGCAAGTTCACCATGCTCTCTAGAACCTTTTCAGCAGAACCTACAATCGGTAGATCCACTTTTACGTTCTTAGAGATCGAAGATGGGTCGATATCAATGTGCATGATCTTCGCATCAGGGCAGTACTTATCTAGGTTATTGGTCGTTCGATCATCGAAACGTACGCCAATACCAAAGATCAAATCCGCATTGTGCATCGCCATATTGGCTTCATATAAACCATGCATGCCTAACATACCCAAAGAGTTCTTATGGGTGCCAGGGAAAGCGCCAAGCCCCATTAGGGTGCTTACCACAGGTAAATTCAGTGCCTCTGCTAATTTTAACAGCGGCTTATCTGCCTCAGAAATAACCGCACCACCACCGACATAAAGTACCGGCTTCTTCGCTTCAAGAAGGGCTTTTAGCGCCTTTTTGATCTGACCTTTATGACCCGTAACCGTTGGGTTATACGAACGCATTTTGAGCGTTTCTGGGTATTCATAAGGAAGCTTGATTTGTGGGTTTAAGATGTCTTTCGGCAGATCAATAACCACAGGACCGGGACGCCCTGTCGTTGAAATATAGAATGCTTTTTTAACGACTTCAGGGATATCTTCCGCTTTCTTAACTAAGAAGCTGTGTTTAACGATCGGGCGTGATACACCCACGATGTCACACTCTTGGAAGGCGTCATTACCAATGAGGTTATTTGGTACGTTACCAGAAATAACAATCATTGGGATTGAGTCCATGTAGGCTGTTGCAATGCCAGTAACGGTATTGGTCGCACCTGGACCAGAACACACAAGTACTACGCCCGGTTTGCCGGTAGAACGAGTATAGCCATCAGCCATGTGGGTAGCGGCTTGTTCATGTCGTACTAATACGTGTTTAATTTCAGCAGTTTTAGCATGCAGCGCATCGTAGATATCAAGTACAGAACCACCTGGGTAACCAAAGATTTGTTCTACACCCTCTTCAATTAGAGACTGCACCACCATCTCAGCGCCGGATAACATTTCAGCGCCGGATGACATGGCTGTTTCAGGTTTTGTTGTCATATTGCTCTCCTCACCAGTTTCCAATCATATTTGGTGAACATGTTGGGCTGGTTTTTCATAGTCTAGGGCTTATTCGTAGCCTAATTCGAAATACTTCCACTTTTTCGGCTATGGCTGTCTGTCGTGATAACAACAAACAGTAATACGAAACAACTTTAACGCTTTATTATCATCTGGTCTAACACCTGTTATTCGGCAACTGTGCCAAAAAACCAACTATTAGCTCAAAGCATTAAATAAAACCCAACTCAGCCCCCCACGCCAGGTTTAAACACTAGTTAGAGAACAAAAAAAAGCACTTAATATTTTAATAGATCGCTATTTATCGATAAACCGCGAGCTTGCTGGTGTGCGCTTTCGCACATTGTGCTGTGTCATTAGATACAAAAAATCCCCCTAAAAATGCAATCACATTCGTAGGGGGATTTTTAAACAACTGAAAATTTATCTAAGCAGAAAACTACTTATCTTTAGGCTTTTCGTTGTACATTTCTTCGATTTCGTCTTGATACTTATCGTTGATAACTTTACGACGCAATTTTTGAGTTGGTGTCAGTTCACCATCATCCATAGAAAATGCTTTTGGTAGCAGTTTGAATTTCTTCACTTGCTCAAACTTAGCCAGTTCTTGCTGTAGGTCATTCACACGCTTTTCTAGCATCTCGACGATTTGGTGGTGCTTAACCAGTTCAACGCGATCGTGATACTTGATATTAAGCTCTTTGGCGTACTCTTCTAGCGAGTCATAACAAGGAACAATCAGCGCAGAAACGAATTTGCGTGTATCAGCGATAACAGCAATCTGTTCGATAAAGTGATCTTTACCAATCGCACCTTCAACCACTTGCGGGGCAATATACTTACCACCAGAAGTTTTCATCAGCTCTTTGATACGATCAGTAATGAACAGGTTACCATTTTCATCAAAATGACCCGCATCACCGGTTTTCAAGAAACCGTGCTCATCGAATGTCTTAGCTGTCTCTTCTGGCATCTTGTAGTAGCCACGCATCACCATTGGACCGCGAACAAGAATCTCGTCCTTAGCACCAATTTTTACTTCTGCGCCCGGCATCGACATACCAATCGAATCAGGGTTAAAACAGCGATCATCCCAACAAGATACTGTTGCCGTGGTTTCTGTCATGCCGTAGCCAAGTTTTACGTTGATGCCGATAGCATGGAAGAAACGACCAATCGTCTCATCAAGCTTCGCGCCACCACATGGCATGAAGTTGATGTTACCGCCGAGTAGAGCGCGCAGTTTAGATAGCACAAGCTTATCAGCTAGCGCATGGCTCTTCTTCAGCATCAACGATGGAGTACGACCTTCTTGGTGACAAACTGAAAGCTTTGCTCCCATGTTCACCGCCCAAGTAAATAGCACTTTACGAATAAATGGTGCTTTAGATACCTTCTCGTGAATCGCAGAGAAGATCTTCTCGTAGAAGCGTGGAACCGCACACATTACAGTAGGTTTCACATCACTTAGCGCATCACGCACTTGCATCGTATCTTGCAGGTAGCAGTTGGTTGCGCCTTTATAAAGAACGTAGAACGTCCAAGCACGCTCAAATACGTGTGATAACGGTAGGAAACACAATGAGACATCGTCTTTGCTCAGGCTAAGGCGCTCATCGTGGCCTTCTAACTGGTAGCCAATGTTGGTGTAATCAAGCATTACGCCTTTTGGCTGACCTGTGGTACCAGAGGTATAGATAAGAGTCAGCAGGTCGTCCATGCTTGCATCAGCAAGACGCACGTCAAGTTCAGCTTGTTGTGCTTCAACGCCACGCGCCATGAAGTCATTCCAAGATACGGCAAAGCTGTGTCCTTGCAGGTCGATGTCATCAGACATAGCCACAACAACTTCTAGCTGCTCGCACTCTTCAAACAGGCTAACCGCCGCATCGAATTGAACTTGCTCACCAACGAATAAGATCTTCACATCCGCATTTTGGATGATGTAAGAAGACTGTGCTGCTGTATTCGTTGGATAAATCGGCACAGTCACAAGGCGTGCTTGTAACGATGCAAAATCTGCCACGGTCCATTGAGGCATATTGTTCGAATAGATACCGATCTTATCCTGAACTCTCAGTCCTTGAGCCAACAGTGCTAATGAAAGCGTATCGATTTGTTGTCCAAACTGCTCCCAGCTAATACCTTGCCATACATTGTCTACTTTGTGCTTCAAAGCTGTACGGTTGCCGCCTTGGGCAATTTGGTCACGAAGTCTTTTTACGATATGAAAATCTAAATTGGCCATCTCTTTACCTTTGGCTTACACCTGTAAGCTTTTTTGAGCGCACAAGTGTACCTCTGATCATGGAAAAGGCAACTGATGAAGCTCAAAGTTATAAGTAATAGTACGTCTCACGCTAAGTTTTCTATCAACAAAAATAGCAGGTACAAAAAAGCCCCAAGCCAGACTCCTAGCTTAGGGCTTATAAAACATAGGGATTAGTGTCTAGTTAAGTGCCACTACTTCGCCACAGATCATCATTAACTGATCTCGTAACCAAATGTGTCCTTTGTCCTTTTCACTTGATTCGTGCCAGCTTAGGAAGCCTGAAATTGCCGCATTATCACATGGGAAATCTAGAATCTGAAGCTGCTCTTTGT
Source organism: Vibrio sp. 10N.222.55.C6 (assembly GCF_041473395.1). Taxonomy (NCBI): domain Bacteria; kingdom Pseudomonadati; phylum Pseudomonadota; class Gammaproteobacteria; order Vibrionales; family Vibrionaceae; genus Vibrio; species Vibrio sp. 10N.222.55.C6. The sequence goes on along the minus strand of NZ_JBFRSD010000028.1, from coordinate 90,232 downwards.
TTGCTGCATGTTCTACCATCCAACGAGGAGCAATCGTTACTAGTTCAGACTGACCTACAACGTAAAGAACGTTGCTTAGGCTCGTGCCTTCGTAGAAAGGCATGCAGTCTAGGTCACGGTAAGCTTGCTCAGAGAAGCTACGTTGACCGTGAATGCGAGACAATTTCGCGTGCTTTTCGTTAAGCAGCTCTGCCGCTGTTACTTCACCGTTAATGCGTGGGTGAGAAGCAGAAGCGACAACAACCAACTCATCTTGGAAGATTTCAGTGCTTGAGAAACCTTGCTCATCAAAGCGAGCGTAATCGATCACGAAGTCGATTTCTTGGTAGCGCATGCGCTCAGAAAGTTGACGATCGAATTCAGCATCCATGTGCAGTTTCACGCTAGGTGCTTGCTCGTTGATAGTCGACATAATCTTAGGTGCAAAACGCATGTCACAAGGGCTGCAAATCGCAAGCTTGAACAGGCGAGAAGAAGACTCTGGAGAGAACACAGAACTTGGTAGTTCGTTGCGTACTAATTGTAGCGCTTGGCGGATAGGACCAAACAACTGACGTGCACGTTGAGTCGGTTGAATACCACGACCTTGGCGCATGAATAGTTCGTCGTTAAACATCACTTTTAGACGAGCAACAGCGTTACTTACAGCAGGCTGAGACATACCCAGATTGTGAGCTGCACGTGTAATGTTTTGCTCTTGCATAACTGCATCAAATACAGTCAAAAGATTTAAGTCGACTCCACGAAGTGTGCTTTCCATTCTGTAGCTTGCAATAGCACTCATTGCGTCTTTCTTATCTAACATTCAAGTTGCCTCTTGTCGGTTCGACAGCGTTAAATTGGTAATGGTATGAGAATAGATAACCACTAATTCTTATATTTATCAGACCGATGTTTTTCGGATTGACATTACTATTAACCAATGCATCTCGAGCTACCAACAAGATTGATAAAGAATAATTTTATTTTACCTTAATTATTAAATAACATCTAAAAATCAATTATTTATAGAGTTATAAAAAAACATAAAATGCGTCACTTATGAGTTTAATTTCGACTTATTTAGCTGTTCTATCGTTTGGTTACATTTGTTACAATTTATTGAACTCGTGAATTGTTCAACCGGTCAATTCAGAAATAGCACTTATGAGTTAGGTGAGCGATGCATAACTTGGAAAGTCGACCTTGTCCCAAAGTTGCTTTCTTAAATCATCTTGATTAGACCAATTCCCTGCTAATACCCACTCAACGAGTGCACTTGCCACGTCTGGATAGGTGACCACTTCGGCCTGTTTTTCACTGAGCCAAGCGCGCAAGATAGCCGCATCTAAAAACGTCATGGTTTGAGCTAACCCAAGGGCCTCTAGCGTCGCCACATTGCTCTGTTGTTCGAACTGTCCTTCGAGTGGTTTGAGAAGCAATTTCTTCCCCAAAGTTAGGGCTTCAGATGGCAATTCAAAGCCGCCATTTGCGACCACACCAGAGCACTGATTGAGGTCGAATTGAAAGCCCGCATGACTCAGTGGTTTGAACTCAATATTTTCAACTCGGCTATGCTCAATCACATCCGGGTGGTAACAGACAAAGTTTTGCGAAATGAACTTCATCAGCAGCTCTGAGATCGACTCAAGATCCTCAAATGGCAAATAGACCAACGTAAAGTCTTGTGCTGTTTTGGTTTGTTGCTCACCAACCAGCGTGTGAACGATAGGCGGCAAAATCGGCTGTTCAAAGTGATACCAGTGCAAGCCAATAGAGTGCTCGGTTGGGGCGAAATGTTGAATCACTGAATGTTCAATCCAGTTGCCCCCTTCTTTGGGTACATCATAACGAAACGCATTCTGGTGGCTTATCCCAATGCATGGCACACCTTGTCTCTTAGCCGCCCATGCAGTGACAGGCTCAAAATCATTAATCACTAAGTCATAAGGCGTAAGATCGATCTGGTTAATCTCACGGAGAAATCGCCAGATGTTGTTCTTCATGAATGTTTTGCCGTATTTAACCTGCCCCTGCTCGCTGTAAAAAGTTAAGCCGCTGCGGGTCTGATAGTTGCCAAACGCTTCCATCGAAAAGTATTTGCTCTCATCTCGCCCAGAGAACAGAAAATCGACATCAATATTTTGCTGACGAAAAGCGACGGCCATTGCTCTCGCTCGAGCGATGTGCCCATTTCCTGTGCCTTGTACGCCATATAAAATTTTCATGCATGTTCCTTTAAATTTACCACTTAAGCTCGGCAGTGGTTGCCAACAAAATAATTACAGGATGAAGCTGATAGCTAGGCTGGTACAAGCGATGCCCAAGGCTGCGCCAATCAGTACGTCCGTTAAAAAGTGCACACCGAGCAGGATTCGAGAGCCTGCAATCGCAGTTGCCCACACCAAGCTAAAGAGGTACAAGCTCGGATAGAAATGCCCGATTAGGGTCGCCATAACAAAAGCAGCAGCGGAATGCCCTGAAGGCAGACTGTATTTATCGGATGGCACAATATGAGAGTGAAGTAGTGAAGAGAATTCAGCTGGTCGACGGCGCTTGAGGGTATTTTTAGCAAACCAGTAAATAGGCAGTTCGATTGCGAAGGCGGTTAAGCCCACCAAAAGAAAGTCTCGACCGGTGTTGCTATCGACCAGCAGTGCAATCAAGGCAATCAAAACATAAAGGTGTCCATCTCCAGTATGAGACACCGCTTTACTGAGCGTTGCATGTTGCCCGCCATAGCGGTTGTTTAAACAGAAAACAGAAAATGCCACATCCCAGCGGACAATAGGTTCGATAGTACGCATACGATCTCCTTAACAATCCTTATTCAGTTAAGGCTCAAGTTATGCTCAACAAATGACAGTTAAGTGACATTTTGAATGAACTAAAATGAAATTTCCCATGCTTGATAGGCTGGTCAATGGATCAAGTCAGGATGGCGATAGAAGCGACCGATAAAAATAAAGCGACCCAAGGCCGCTTTATTCTTCTATGTTTTCAATTCTTTATATAAGCAAGCAAACGCTACTTCTATCGTGTTAATGGTTATAGCGTTCGCTAATGATAATAGAGCTCGCAAATAATTAAACGCTAAAGGCTATAGCGCTAGTGGCTCGTGCTTTTTAACCAAACCGAAATCCGCCAATATCGCGTAAGCAGCAGGGGTCATAAACAGCACCAGTAAGGTCGAGGCAAATATGCCGAATACGATCGAAATAACCAATGGCTGGATAACCTGAGCCTGTAAGCTGGTTTCCGTCAACAGCGGTAGCAAACCTGCCGCAGTCGTCATTGAGGTCAAGAATACCGCTCGGAAACGCTCGCGACTGGCTTTCACCACCGAGTCATGCACGCTATCTCCCTCATCGACATGGTGACGAATGTACTGCACCAACAAGATGGAATCATTAACCACAATTCCGGCAAGCGACACAAAGCCCATCATGCTTGGCATACTCAAAGAATGGCCAAGTATCCAGTGACCAACGACCACCCCAATAAAAGCGAGTGGAATCGCTAACATCACGACCACAGGCTCTAAATAGCTTCTGAACTGATAGCTAAGAATCGCAAACACGCCGAATAAGCCGAGCAAGAATCCTTTGCCCATCGAAGCGCCAGTCTTGGCTGCATCCTTGGCCTCCCCTTCGAAATCAAAGCGTAAACCCGGGTACTTCTGAATAAGTTTGGCGGCTTCATCTTTTTGGAACTGAGCCAGAATCGCGGATGAACTCGCTTTCTTATTATCAATATCACCAAAAATACTGATGGTTCTCAGCCCATCAATACGCTGAATTCGCACGTAGTTACGCTGGAAATCTAATGTCGCCAACGTTGCTAGCGGGATCTGACTGCCATCTGCGGTAATGATTGGGAAGTTAGCTAGCTGCTGTATGTCGCCCGCTTGTTCCTTATCAAGACGCACTTCAATCGAGATATTCTCAACACCGATTTGAATCTCGTCCGCCGTTTGCCCAAAGAAAGCCGCTCGTAACTGAGATGCAATCATCTGCCCATTCACATTGTAGGTTTCGGCTCCAGGGCGCAGCTTCACCAAGATCTCTTCTTTACCCATGCGCATGTCATCAAGCACGCCGTGCACCCCATCAAACTGATTAAGGTATTCCTGAATATCCAAAGAAGCCGATTTCAATGCGCTCAGGTCATCATGCTTAGCACGAATCTCAATCGCACGGCCGCCCGGTCCCATGGTCGGTTGCTTGAAAACTAACGAGATAGGATCAGCCAAGTCACCGATGTCTTCTCGCCATGCATCAATGAAATCATCAATAACCGTGTTACGACTCTCTGCTCCGCGTAAGTCTAAGCGCACGGTAGCTAAGTGCGGACCGGATTCATTGGCATCTGCGTTGGCATTAAATTGGCTAGTAATGTGCTCAACCAAGGTGTTGCCTTCTTCGACCTCTTCGCTCCACTGCGCATTTAAACGCTCGGCTGATGCAACAATCTTATCGACCACTATCTCGGTTTGAGACAGTGACGCCCCCGGCGGAAGAATGATACGCGCCTCGGCAATATCGCCATCCAACTCAGGGAACGGTTGGAATTTGACAACACCACCAGCAATCAAGGCGACCGAAAGTAACAACAGCGTAATCACTCCGCCCATAAAGGCATAACGGAAGGTCACGACTTTCTCAACCATGTTCATCAAAGTGGTATTACGAAAGTTCTCGAATTTCTCAAGTAACACAACCTTAAAACGCAGCGCTGGCTTGTCATTCTTTTCTTTATGTAATGAATGAGATAGGTGATTAGGTAGAATCAAGAAGGCTTCAATCAAGCTCAACGACAGCACCAAAATCAAGACTTGAGGAACGGCCTTAAGCACCGCGCCCATCTCACCATCAAGAAACAGTAAACTACCGAAAATACACACCGTGGTTAGGAAAGAAGACAACACTCCGGGAAGCACCTTCTTAACACCGTTGTACACCGCATCGTCAACGTTTTGCCCCCGATCTAAATGGGAGGCTATCGATTCGGCGATCACAATGGCGTCATCCATCATAATACCGATTGCCATCAACAACCCAACCAGCGACATAATGTTAATCGACAAACCAAGGTTGGCCATTAAGAACAAGCCACCAAGGAAGGCAACTGGCAGGCCAGCAGCCACCCAAAATGAATAACGTAAGCTGAAGAACAGCCACATAGTTGCGAACACCAGCACAATACCTTGCCAGCCGTTGCTCACCATCATGGTTAGACGATCCCAAAGTACAGAAGAGAGATCGTTGGTCATTTGTAGTGTCACGCCATCAGGAGCAATCGCGCTTTGATCTTCAACGAATCGTGTTACGCTCTCTTTGATTCGCAGCGCATCGTCTTCTTTGTTCTTACTGATCTTAAGCAGCGCCGAAGGCTTGCCATCAAATAACACCTTTTGTTCATCAAGCTCAAAGCGGTCGGTTATTTTGGCTATGTCTCTCAAACGGATCACCGAGCCATTAGGCGCAGATCCAACCACGATGCTTTCCAGTTCAACAGGTGTAATTCGTCTCTCGTCGAAACGAATCAGAAAGTTTTTGTCTGGTGTTTCAACGTTACCACTCGGCAGTTTTACATTTTGACGGCCAATCTGATCCGCAATATCACCGACGCTCAACCCCAGCTGACGAATGGCTTGCGTATCCAGTTCCACTCGATATTGATGATCCGAGAAGCCGCTGACCTCGACCAAAGAGACATCGTAATCAAGCTTCATGGTACGTTTGAGGTCTTCGGCGTAAGCTTTGAGTTCAGGCCACGACGTTTCGGCTGTTATAGCGATATCGACAACCGGTTCATTCCAATCCAGCTCTTGAACAACAGGCGATTCAATCTCAGTCGGGAAATCATTGATCGAGTTGATCTGGGTTTGCACATCCACCAGCATTCGGCCGATGTCCGCTTTTTCATTTAACTTTAGAATTAAACGAGCGCTGCCTTCGATCGCTTCACACTGAGTCTCTTCAATGTTGGCTAAGCCGTCTACTGCATCTTCCATTCGCACACACAAGCTCTCTTCTACTTCTTGTGGAGAGGCTCCGGGATAGACAATCGCAGCCATAATGTAAGGCGGATCGTAAGCGGGGAAGGTTTCACGTTTGATGGTTGATAGTGAGCTGATACCCAAGATCAACAACCCAAGCATCAACAAGTTTGCTGCTGTTGGGTGCCGAGAGAAAAACTTGATCATGACGCACTCTCCTGAGTATCAGGTTCAAGTGCCACTTCTTTTGAGCCCGATTCTTTGAGTAACATGCCTTCAATGGCTGGTAATAAGTCATTGAGAACCAGTTTGTCGCCCGTTTGAAGCTCCCCGTTCACAACCACTTGGTTGTCTCTACGATAAAGCACTTCAACATTCACCATTTTCAGACGAGAGTTATCGTCCATTAGATAAATTTTGTCACCATGTAGCGCTCGTTCAGGCAACACCCAACTTAGATTTGCTACACCTTCAATCTCAGCTTTGACAAACATACCGTTAACCAAAGGCGTCGCGCTGTCTGGTTGCAATTGTGAGTAATCTTGAGCGATCTCGAGAATAATCCCCGCCGTCGCTTGGTTTTCATCAACTGTTTCGCTGATTCTTGCCACCTTCGCTGGCCAACTGAGGTTCAGGTTGCCGCTGTTAAGTTGAATGCTTGCTTTGATTGGCGCTTCATAAGGATTAGGGATTCCTGCAGCATCGCGAGGAAACTGGTTAAAGCTGGAGGCTAAAGTTTGCATATCGTGAATAGAAAGTTGCGCCTCCACTTCCATGACATTAATCCCGTGAGCAATAAACATCTCTTGTTGAAGATTAACCACTTGATTTTGTTCGATATCAACCTGAGCAATTCGCATCGCTCTTGGCAAAGTGATGGTGGTCTTATCGAGAGAGCGTTGCGCCTCTTTCACTTTAGATACATTGACCTTAATCACCGCTTCCGCGACACGTTTTTCGTCTGGCATTAATGCGATTTGGTTCGCGATATCTAATACCAACTTCTGTTGAGATAGCGCACTTTGTTTTTGTAGATCGACATCAGACTGCGAAGTGAGCCCTTTCTTACGCAGATCCTGTTTACGTTGTAGCTCTTTATTACTGATCACTAAGCGATTCTTTTCGATCTTAAGAGTCTGATTAAGGTTGTCTTCTTCTTGATTCAGTTTCGCTAATGAGGTTTGGCTTGATTTTAGATCCGCCTCTGCTTGTATCAGTTTCAATTCGTAATCCAGTGGATCAACCTTGAGCACGACCGTTCCTGCAGGGATCACCTGGCCTTTTTCAAGATCTGGATGTCGATACACGATTTGTCCTGTCACCTCAGCAATCGCTTTCCATTCGACTTTCGGCACCACTTTGCCAAAGCCGACTGCTAACGGTGCTATCAGTTGCTGTTCTAGGCTTACTATATCAACTAAGCGAGCTCTATCACCCGCAGGTTTGGTTGGAAGATCTGGCTTCAAGTTAATCGCGGCGACAAGGCCAATAACACCAACCGCAAGTGCTGGAAAGAAGAGTAGTTTTTTATTTATTTTCATTATCTTTGGTCCTGCACGGAAGAAGGGCTCGGTGCGTTAATAAAGCCTTCAGTCATCAATTGAATGTTGTGTTCGATTAAACGATTAAGAAATTCTTCATTAATCTCAATCCCATGAATTGCCAATAAAGGCGGCGGAGCGATGAAAGGAAACACCATCAAGCTTACATACGAAATACGGCACAATTTTGGATCCATGTTCTGTTTTAAGATGCCTTGTTCAACCAACTTTTCAAAAATGACATCTTGGGCTGGCTTTGCAACATCGAGGAAAACCTTTTCGAGCAACTCTCTTTGCACTTCAGAGGGAGGCATATTCATCACTTGGGCTATCAAGCGAGGAAACTTCGGCACTTTGACCATCTCTTTGTAGTAAGTCCGCATTAAATCAAGAAAGTTCTCATGACTGCTTTCATCAACGAGTCTCTGCATTTGTAATTGCATAGGGCGTAATGTTTCACGCAGCATCGCCTCAAACAATCCGGCTTTACTGCCAAAGTAATAGCGAATCATCGCAATATTCACACCCGCTCGCTCAGCAACTAAGCGAGTCGATACCTTGTCGTACGGTTGAACCACGAACAGATCTCGAGCGTGCTCAATGAGTAACTGCCGTACATCTAGATTCTGTTGAGGTCGCCCTGCTTTACGCGCTGCCATCACTGAGACCTATCCCTATAATTAATCACACGATTAATTATAGGGATAAATCGACATGGTTGTAGAAGATTAATTACTCACTATTTAATCAAATGATTAATTAATTTAGCCGCCCTTTTAATTTTATTGGTGAATCGTTCCATCAAAAAGATTTACTACAAAGTTTTAACCTACACATAAGCCAAACGATAAACTAACCGCCCAGTACGAAACGCTCAATCAGCCGATAACACCAACAAACAACACGCAAGCAGCACAAACCAAACCAAAACGCCGCTAATGTATGCTGATATTGGATTTTCTTGTTTGACGCTCAGAATAAATTACGGTACATATGGTGTTAACAGTTTATTTACGGATATTTGTGTAATGATTTTTTCTTCTTCTCGACTGCTGAAACTTCTCCTTATCGTGAACCAATCGCGCGGGTAAGTTGTGGGTCAAGAACTACACAAATATTAAAACCCGCGCTGAGCGGGTTTTTTTGTAACTGGCACTTTTAAAAGAACATCATTCTCAATAATAATTTGGATAGCAATCGATTCATTATCGATATAAGGAAGCACCCATGAACGATCAAGTGATAATTTTTGACACGACCTTACGTGATGGCGAGCAAGCGTTGGCTGCAAGCTTAACGGTAAAAGAGAAATTACAGATCGCTTATGCACTTGAACGACTGGGTGTAGATGTTATTGAAGCGGGTTTCCCTGTGTCATCGCCAGGCGATTTCGAATCAGTACAAACCATCGCAAAAAATATTAAAGATAGCCGTATCTGTGCGCTTTCTCGTGCAGTTGCAAAAGATATCGATGCCGCTGCAGAAGCGCTAAAAGTGGCTGAGCAGTTCCGTATTCATACCTTCATTTCTACATCGACGGTTCACGTGCAAGATAAATTACGCCGCAGCTACGACGATGTTGTCGAGATGGCAGTGAAAGCGGTAAAGCATGCGCGCAACTACACTGACGATGTTGAGTTCTCTTGTGAAGATGCCGGTCGTACACCTATCGACAACCTATGTCGTATGGTTGAAGCCGCGATTAACGCGGGCGCAAAAACCATCAACATTCCAGACACCGTAGGCTACACAGTACCGAATGAGTTTGGTGGCATTATCCAAACGCTATTTGATCGCGTACCCAACATCGACCAAGCGATCATCTCTGTTCACTGTCACGATGACTTAGGCATGTCGGTTGCTAACTCAATTGCTGCCGTTCAAGCAGGTGCTCGACAAATTGAAGGCACAATCAATGGTATTGGTGAGCGTGCGGGTAACTGTTCTTTAGAAGAAATCGCAATGATCATCAAAACTCGCCAAGAGTTACTAGGTGTTCATACTGGTTTGGATCATCAAGAGATTCACCGTACCAGTAAGTTGGTTAGCCAGCTTTGCCACATGCCAATTCAAGACAACAAAGCAATCGTCGGTGCTAACGCATTCAGCCACTCTTCAGGTATCCACCAAGACGGCATGCTTAAGAACAAGAACACTTACGAGATCATGACTCCTGAGTCTATTGGCTTGAAAAACAAAGCATTGAACCTAACCAGCCGCAGTGGTCGTGCAGCCGTTAAGAGCCACATGGACGCAATGGGCTACAAAGACAATGAGTACAACCTAGATTCATTGTACGAAGACTTTTTGAAACTGGCTGACCGTAAAGGCCAAGTATTCGATTACGACCTAGAAGCACTAATGCACTTCGCAAATCTACGTGACGAAGATGACTTCTATAAACTTAACTACCTAAGCGTACAATCTGGTAGTGTTATGTCTACCACCAGCATCAAGCTGCAATGTGGTGATGAAGAGAAATGCGAAGCGGCTGTCGGTAACGGCCCGGTTGATGCTTTATACCAATGTATCTACCGCTTAACGGGTTACGAAATTGCATTGGATAAATTCGACCTTACCGCGAAAGGTGAAGGCGAAGATGGCTTAGGCCAAGCTGATATTATTGCGAACTACAAAGGCCGCAAGTACCACGGTACAGGCGTTTCAACGGATATCGTTGAGGCCTCTGGTCAGGCGCTACTGCACGTTATTAATAGCATTCAACGCGCAGACACCATTGCTGAAATGAAACAGCAAAGAATCGCAACAGTTTAAACACCCAATAACAGAGCCCTAGAGCCGATGTTATTGGCTTTAGGGACAAAATTTAAAACGAGCTAAATAGCTCAGTAACAAAGAATTAAAGGATTAACATGACTGATAAATCATACAAAATTGCCGTACTACCTGGTGATGGCATTGGCCCAGAAGTAATGCAACAAGCGCATAAAGTGCTAGACGCGATCGAAAAGAAGCACGCGATTAGCTTTTCTCGCGAAGAGTATGATGTTGGTGGTATTGCAATTGATAACCACGGCTGTCCACTTCCAGAAGCAACAGTCACTGGCTGTGAAGAATCTGACGCAGTACTTTTTGGCTCGGTTGGCGGTCCTAAATGGGAACACCTTCCACCGAACGACCAACCAGAGCGTGGTGCCCTACTTCCTCTACGTAAACACTTCCAACTGTTCTGTAACCTACGTCCAGCTCAAATCCATAAAGGTCTAGAGTCTTTCTCTCCTTTACGTGCTGACATCTCAGGTAACGGTTTCGACATCGTGGTAGTCCGTGAGCTAACAGGCGGTATCTACTTCGGCCAACCTAAAGGCCGTGAAGGCGAAGGCGCAACGGAAAAAGCTTTTGATACCGAGGTTTACCACCGCTACGAAATCGAACGTATTGCAAAGATTGCTTTTGAATCTGCACGCCTACGTAACAAAAATGTTTACTCAATCGATAAAGCGAACGTTCTACAGAGCTCTATCCTATGGCGTGAAGTCGTTGAAGAGATCGCAAAAGATTACCCAGATGTAACGCTAAACCACATGTACATCGACAACGCGACCATGCAGCTAATCAAAGACCCATCTCAGTTTGACGTAATGCTATGTTCAAACATCTTTGGTGACATCATCTCTGATGAGTGCGCAATGATCACTGGCTCTATGGGTATGCTTCCTTCTGCAAGTTTAAATGAAAGCAACTTCGGCCTATACGAACCAGCAGGTGGCAGCGCACCAGATATCGCAGGTAAGAACATCGCAAACCCAGTCGCGCAAATCCTTTCTGCAGCCCTAATGCTTCGTTACAGCCTAGGCGAAGAAGCGGCAGCACAAGACATCGAAGCAGCGGTTTCTAAAGCACTTTCTGCAGGCGAGCTAACGGCAGACCTTGCTGGCAAAAACCAAGCGCTGACTACCTCTGAAATGGGTGACAAGATCGCTGAGTACATCTTAGCTTCATAAGCTAAAGGCTCCGATTAGAAGCAAGTACATAAGAATAATATCAAGCCAAGTCAGCGTAAACCGCATGACTTGGCTCGAAACAAACACTGGGACTGATGCTCCCAAGGAAGAAAAGCTATGTCGACAAACCAGCACGCAAAAACCTTATACGAAAAAGTTTATGACGCTCACGTTGCGGTTGCAGCGAAGGGCGAAACACCAATTCTTTATATCGATCGCCACTTAGTCCATGAAGTAACCTCGCCACAAGCATTTGATGGCTTGCGTGAGAAAGGCCGCAAAGTTCGCCAAGTTGGCAAGACTTTCGCGACCATGGATCACAACGTATCGACACAAACTAAAGACATCAACGCTTCTGGTGAGATGGCTCGTATCCAAATGGAAACGCTATCGAAGAACTGTGAAGAGTTTGGTGTCACGCTTTACGATCTAAACCACAAATACCAAGGTATTGTGCACGTAATGGGTCCTGAGCTAGGTATTACGCTACCGGGCATGACCATCGTATGTGGTGACTCGCACACGGCTACACACGGTGCATTTGGTTCACTAGCATTTGGTATCGGTACTTCAGAAGTGGAACACGTTCTAGCTACGCAAACGCTAAAACAAGCTCGCGCTAAAACCATGAAGATCGAAGTAAAAGGCAAGGTTACTCCTGGCATCACTGCAAAAGACATCGTGCTAGCGATCATCGGTAAAACAACGGCTGCTGGCGGTACTGGCTACGTAGTTGAATTCTGTGGTGAGGCAATTACCGACCTTACGATGGAAGGTCGTATGACAGTATGTAACATGGCAATCGAGCTTGGCGCTAAAGCAGGCTTAATCGCTCCAGATGCAACGACATACGAGTACATCAAAGGTCGCAAGTTCTCTCCAGAAGGCGAAGACCTAGAAGCAGCAATCGAATACTGGGATACGTTAAAAACCGATGCTGATGCAGAATTCGATGCAGTTGTTACATTAGAAGCGGCAGACATCAAACCACAAGTCACTTGGGGTACCAACCCAGGTCAGGTTATCTCAGTAGACACACCAATCCCTGCACCAGAAAGCTTCGCAGACCCTGTAGAAAAAGCATCAGCTGAAAAAGCGCTGGCTTACATGGGTCTTGAAGCCGGTAAATCTCTATCTGATTACAACGTAGATAAAGTGTTCGTGGGTTCTTGTACTAACTCTCGTATCGAAGACATGCGTGCAGCAGCAGCAGTAGCGAAAGGTCGCCAAGTTGCAAAACATGTGCAAGCGCTTATCGTTCCGGGTTCAGAGCAAGTTAAAGCACAAGCTGAGGCTGAAGGCCTAGATAAGATCTTCATCGAAGCAGGCTTTGAATGGCGTTTACCGGGTTGCTCTATGTGTCTTGCGATGAACAACGACCGTCTAGGTCCACAAGAGCGCTGTGCTTCTACATCAAACCGTAACTTTGAAGGTCGCCAAGGCCGTGATGGTCGTACGCACCTAGTTAGCCCAGCAATGGCAGCCGCAGCGGCTATCGCTGGTCACTTTGTCGATATTCGTGAACTTTAATTAGAGGATTTAACATGTCAGGTTTTCAACAACACACCGGATTAGTCGTTCCTCTAGATACGGCCAACATCGATACTGATGCGATCATTCCAAAGCAGTTTCTACAGAAAGTAAACCGCATCGGTTTTGGTAAGCACTTGTTCCACGATTGGCGCTTCCTAGACGATGCAGGCCAACAGCCAAACCCTGATTTTGTAATGAACGAAGCTCGCTACCAAGGCGCTTCAATTCTTTTAGCTCGTGAAAACTTCGGTTGTGGTTCATCTCGTGAACACGCACCGTGGGCGCTTGCCGATTACGGTATCCAAGTAATGATCGCACCAAGCTTTGCCGACATTTTCTACGGTAACTCGATCAACAACCAAATGGTGCCAGTTCGATTGACTGAGCAAGAAGTTGATGAGCTATTCCAATTCGTTGAAGCGAATGAAGGTGCAGAAATTACGGTTGATCTAGAAGCAATGAAAGTCAGCGCGAACGGCAAAGAGTACTCGTTTGAAATTGATGAGTTCCGTCGTCACTGCTTACTGAATGGTTTAGATAATATCGGCCTTACACTTCAACATGCCAATAAGATCTCAGAGTTTGAAGCTAAGATTCCTAGCTTCCTAAAATAATGAGACGTTTCTGAATAAATCTAAAGGTTGGCCAAGTGCCAACCTTTTTTATTTGGCTAAGCTTTTAACTTAACTTCATATGTTTATTTAAATGAAGAGCAATGAAAGAAAATGGTAAGCCTTAAGGTCTTAGTAGTCAGTCATCAGGAGAATGCCATGAAACAACTACTTTTTATTGTCAGCCTACTTTTCTCAACCTTAGCTTGGTCTGCGCCTAAATCCGATCTTTGGCCATACTGGAAGCAAAGCGACGAAACCAACCTAGAACAGGTATCTCATCAAGATTGGCAGCAATTCCTCGATAGCTACTTGGTTAAACAGGGGCAAAATACGTTAGTTCGCTATAAAGCAGTGAACACCGCCGATAAAACAAAGCTTAAACAATACATCAAGCAACTCGAACAGGTGAATCCGCTCGACTATTCAAAAGCGGAGCAGTATGCCTATTGGGTTAACCTATACAACGCCGTGACTGTCGATTTGATTCTTGATGCCTACCCGATCAAATCCATAACTAAACTTGGCGGACTATTTAGTTTCGGTCCGTGGGGAGATGATGTGGTAGTCGTTAATGGGAAATCACTGACACTCAATGACATTGAACACCGAATCCTAAGACCAATTTGGCAAGATCCTCGCACGCATTATGCAGTGAACTGTGCCAGCCTAGGTTGCCCTAACTTACAACCTGACGCTTTTACCTCTAAAAATACTGAAGCCTTGCTAGAGCAAGCTGCAACTGAGTTTGTAAGCAGTGACAAAGGCGTGATGGTTACAAACAATAAGCTTCAACTATCATCGATTTACGAATGGTTTGCTGTGGATTTTGGTACGAAGAAACAGCTTATTCAGCACTTAGAACAATATCGAATTGAAGCAGTAACCAATACTCAAAACATCAGTTATGAATACGATTGGTCGCTCAACCAAGCAAACTAGCTCTAAGGCTAAAGTTGATCACTAAAGTAAAAAAGAGGCGAGAGGTTTTTATTAACCTCTAGCCTCTTCTCAATTCTTTGACCGTATTTCTACAATTAAAAGCTTGAGCCCGGTTGCTGCAAGAACTCAACCTCTTCGGGAGTCGAAGCTCGCCCTAACACCTCATTACGGTGCGGATAGCGACCAAATCGCTCAATGATAACCTTGTGCTTAAACTCAAAGTCCAGATTATGCTCTAATCCCGTTTGAGAAAAGAGTTCCACGGCTTGTTCATGGACTAACAAAGATTCACTGTGCATATAAGGCATATACAGGAAGCTTTTCTGTTGCTCGTTAAGCTGGTGATCAAAACCACCCGCTACCGCCTCTTGGGCTAGAGCCAACGCCATCGGATCAGCAGAAAATGCTGTCGGACTTTTTCTACCAATATTTCGAGAAAACTGATCAAGTACGATAATCTCAGCCAATCGTCCTTGCGCAGTTTGGCGCCACTCAAATAGCTCGCCTTGAATGGCTGCTTTATGCAATTCAGAAAATCGAGACTCTATCAAAGTGTCAATCTCGGCGCCGCCAGTAAACCAATCTTTAGGCGTCAACTCATCGAACCAAAACTCTAGAACATCCTGATACGTTACCGTCATATAATTCCCTTTAATAAAAAACCGAGTAACTTTGTTATTACTCGGTTTAGTGTTCAATTACTTAAAACCTTTTACTTTCTTTATCAGGTCATAAGCATTCTGAATTTCTTGCGATTTCTCTTTCGCAACATTCATCATCTCAGGCGGTAAGCCCTTCGCCATCAGTTTATCTGGGTGATGTTCATTCATCAGCTTGCGGTAGGCTTTCTTCACCTCTTTACCGTCAGCACTTTCACTCACACCAAGAACCTTATATGCGTCGCCAAGTTGGTTCTGTTGCGAAGCCTGTTGCCAACCTGATGATTGCCCATGACCCTGATGGCCACCAAAGCTTCCACCTTGCTGTTGGAAACGGAACGCAGCTTCTTGCATCTGCAAGCGGCGTTCTAGTTGTGCTGCCGAAAACCCAAGCCCTTGCGCTATTTTATGCAGAACTTGACGTTCACTCGGGTGCAAACTTCCATCCGCAAATGCGGCAGATACCTGAAGCTCTAGAAAGAACTGCAGAAGATCAAAACGACCACCCGATGAGATTTTAACTCGCTCAAGTACGTCGTTCAGAGGGAAGTCGCTCTCTTTGCCGTCACGGAATGCATCTTGCGCTGCTTTACGCTGTTCGCCATGCAGGTTCATACGCTCCATCATGGTAGAAGCGAGTTGAATCTCTTCTGGCGTTACCTGCCCTTTCGCTTTAGCAACGTGCCCCATAACCGCAAAAGCGGATTTAAAAAACTCGTTCTGTCTTTCTGCTTGGCTTGGACCTCGACCAAAACCAGAGCTATTGAAGCCTGATTGGTTCAATCCGCGAGCTTTATCGAATTGGTGTCCTAAAAACAGACCAAAAACTAAACCGAGTGGCCCTCCAAATAAAAAGCCAAAAAACGCGCCCAAAATTTTGCCAAATATTTGCATTATGTGTTCTCTATCTATGAATTTTATCTGAGTAATGCTGTCTGATGATGCTGAATGCTATTATTTCCTTTATCATAAGGAAAATGCTTTATTAATTGGATTGATACTAGATCAACCCTTCATCTAGTGACACAGGATAGTTCAACTTCATGCAATCTTTTTCCCGCTCCTTGTTAGCCGCGTCTATAAGTACGGCGTTATACGTGTCGACAACTCAAGCTGAAACAATCACCGATAGTAGTGTGCAGGAAATGCCCTCTATAGATCAATGCTTGATCGAGCCCGCTGCAGAAAACGAGACACAGCTACCCGCTCACGTTGAGTCAGATCGCCTAGAAGCTATCAATGGTGACAAAGCAATATATTCAGGTGACGTAGTCGTTACGCAAGGGAACAAGACCATCCTTGCCGATAACGTAACCCTGCACCAACAAGAAAATATCGTTGTAGCTGAAGGCAACGTAAACTTTAGTGATGGTCAAATCAAATCTATCTCAGACAGAGCGACCAATAATCTGACTACAGATGAAATGACGCTTGAGAACACCGATTACGAATTCCTTTGCGAGCCCGGTCGCGGAGATGCTGTTTATATAGCAAAAACAGATAAAGCGGTTTATGAGATTGAAGATGGCTCCATTACCTCTTGCCCTATCGGCGATAATGCTTGGCGTCTAAGAGCATCGAGCATCAGTGTCGACCAAGACGAAGAACAAGCCACTTTTTATAATCCACGTTTTGAAATCCAAAGTGTTCCCGTCTTTTACTTACCTTACTTAACAGTACCGGTGGGTGATACACGTAAAACCGGTTTCTTGTACCCAACAGTTTCGTATGGTTCAAGCGATGGTTTTGAAGCTGAAATTCCTGTTTATTGGAACTTAGCACCAGACTACGATTTGGAAACTACCTTCAAGTACATGCAAGAGCGTGGCACTCAACTCAACAGTAAATTCAGATATTTAAGCGATTTTGGTTCCGGTAGTATCGAGTCTGAATATTTACCAGACGATCAAAAGTACACTGATCTAGGCGATCGTTGGGGTTTCCAACTAGAACATTCAGGAATATTCCAACAATCTTGGTTATTCGAAATTGATTACTCTAAAGTCAGTGATATTGACTACTTTTCGGACATGAGCTCAAATATCGGTAACCGTGAAGATGGACAACTGCTTCAAGAAGGGCAAGCAACATACCGTTCTCAAAATTGGGATGCGTCTGTACTTGTTCGAGACTTCCAAGTTCTTACCACCAGCAATAACTTGCCTTATCGTCTAATGCCACAACTCGAGTACAATTACTATGCTCCAGAGGTAATGGATTACCTAGATTTTGACTTAATCAGTCATATATCAATGTTCGATACCGACGCATCAGGCAAACCATCAGCCACTCGTGTTCACGTTGAACCTGGTATTACAATCCCAGTAGGTAACACTTGGGGTACTTGGACAACAGAAGCTCGACTACTTGGTACTTACTATCAACAAGACCTTGATGGCGTTGATACCGGCGCAGGCTCTGATTATGAAGGCTTGGAAGAATCAGTAAGTCGAGTTATTCCAGAGTTTAGAAGCCACGCAGGTATCGTTCTTGAACGTGATACGAAAATTGTGGGCAATTACACTCAAACACTCGAACCTCAAGTTCAGTATCTTTACGTACCAGAAGAAGATCAAAGTGACATTGGTCTTTACGATACGACACTACTGCAGACCGATTACTATGGTCTATTTAGAAGCCGTAAATATAGCGGTGTTGATCGTATCGCATCTGCGAATCAAATTAGTTATGGTGCATCATCTCGTTTCTTCGATGATGAGTATAAAGAGCGTTTGAATATTTCTTTTGGTCAGATTTTTTATATCGATAAAAATACAAAACAGACTTTAGACAACGACGACTCTGATAACAAAACTAATTATTCGTCTTGGGCTATAGAAATGGACTTCAACTATGATGACTACCTGTTCTACCATGGTGGCGTGCAATACGACATCGATACCACTGCGATGCAACTTGCCAACAGCACATTAGAATATCGCTTCGCAGGCGGTTACATACAGACCAACTATCGCTATGTAACAGAAGAGTACATAAATGAAACTGTTGATTTTGACGTATCAGGAATAACTAGAGATGGTATCTCACAAGCAGGCTTACTTGGTGCTTACCAGATTTCGCGGAAGTGGAATGCCAGTGCTCAATATTTCTATGATTTAACCACACAAGAAAATCTAGAATGGTTGGCTCGCTTGAACTATAAATCGGATTGTTGGTATATCGGATTTACGTATAGTAACCAGCTGACAAATAACATTAGTGATCCAAATGTCACGCCTGAATATGAAAATAACTTTGGTGTGAATTTCGGTATTATCGGCTTTGGTACTAACTTAGGCTCTGATTCAGGCGCTGTTGGGGATAGCAGTTCTGATAACTCATTGAGCTACGGTCGCCCATTCTTCTTAAACAACTAATTTTCTTTACTGATAAGAAATCAGTAAATTTAAAGGATTACACATGACATTGTGGAAACGCACATTAATTGCTATTGCAACGACTTGTACTTTATCAACAAGCTTTGCAGCACCGGTTGAGCTAGACAGCGTAAAAGTTATCGTTAACGAAGGCGTTATCTTACAAAGCGACATCGATGCTTCGATGAAGACACTGCGTGCCAACGCAAAAAAAAGCGGGCAAACATTGCCATCGCAAGATGTGCTCAATGAGCAAGTACTAGAAAAACTGATCATCGATACTATTCAAACTCAAGAAGCAGAACGTATCGGTGTTCGTATTGATGATGCTCGACTTGATCAAGCAATTGAAGGTATCGCTAAAGACAACAACCAAACGGTAGAACAACTTACCGCATCGGTTGCTGAAGAAGGCCTTAGCTACAATGCATTTCGAGAGCAAGTAAGAAAAGAAATTGCGGCAAGTGAGGCTCGCAATGCTCTAGTTCGCCGTCGTATTAACATCCTTCCTGCAGAGGTCGATAACCTAGCGGATATCTTAGCGCAAGAGACTAACGCAACCGTTCAATACAAGATTGGACACATTCAACTTCGCTTCAATGATGACCAAACCAAAGAAGAGCTAGAAGCCCAAGCTAAAGAACTTGTCGAAGAACTGAACTCAGGCAAAGATTTCAGCACCATGGCATATACTTACTCTAAGGGTCCTAAAGCGCTGCAAGGTGGTGATTGGGGTTGGATGCGTAAAGAAGAGATGCCAACCATTTTTGCTGACCAGATCAAAATGCAAAATAAAGGCAGCATCATCGGTCCTTTCCGTAGCGGTGTAGGTTTCCACATTCTAAAAATTGAAGATGTGAAAGGCTTAGAAACCGTAGCAGTAACGGAAGTGAATGCTCGTCATATATTGATTAAGCCAACCGTAATCTTGAGTGACGATGGCGCGAAAGAACAACTTGAAGAGATCACGCGCCGCGTAAACACAGGTGAAGCGAGCTTTGGCGACCTTGCACAGCAATACAGCCAAGATCCAGGTTCTGCAGTACAAGATGGTGAGCTAGGCTACCAAACACCAGATTTGTATGTACCAGAATTCAAACACCAAGTAGAAACGCTACCAGAAGGCAAAATCAGTGCGCCATTCAAAACCGTACACGGTTGGCACATTGTTGAAGTACTAGACCGTCGCAAAGTCGACCGTACCGATTCAGCTTTGAAAAACAAAGCTTACCAAATTCTATTTAACCGTAAATTCAACGAAGAAGCTGGTGCTTGGCTACAAGAAGTAAGAGCAAGTGCCTTTGTTGAGATGGTTGAGGACGACCAAGATGACAACAACTAAACGTATTGTCATAACCGCAGGTGAACCAGCAGGGATAGGCCCAGATTTAACTTTGGCTCTATCTCAAGAAAGTTGGCCTCATCAACTCGTGGTTTGTGCTGATAAAACACTGCTATCCGAGCGAGCTAAAATTCTTGGTATCGAAGTCGATCTTCTGGACTACGATGCAAATGCAGCTAAGCAACCGCAACGCGCTGGCACACTGGTAGTGAAACACGTTCCACTTGCTGAAACGGCAGTTGCAGGTCAACTCAATGAGGCTAATGGTCATTACGTATTAAATACTTTAGAAACCGCAGCAATTGGCTGTATGAATGATGAATTTGATGCTATTGTCACCGGCCCCGTTCACAAGGGTGTAATTAACCGAGCTGGCGTTGCTTTTAGCGGCCATACCGAGTTCTTTGCAGAGAAGTCCAATACACCACTGGTGGTGATGATGTTGGCAACTGAAGGGCTGCGTGTTGCGCTAGTAACAACGCACATCCCACTAGCTTATGTATCTCAAGCTGTGACCGAAGACAGATTAGAGCAAATTATTGCTATTCTAAATAAAGACTTGGTTGAAAAATTTGCTATTGAGAAACCAACTATCTATGTGTGTGGCTTGAATCCACATGCTGGTGAAGATGGTTGTTTAGGGCGTGAAGAGATTGAAACTATCACCCCGACGCTAGAAAAAATTCGCCAAAAAGATGGCATCAATTTAGTTGGCCCATTGCCAGCAGACACCATCTTTAATGAAAAATATTTGCAAGATGCAGATGCTGTTTTAGGTATGTATCACGACCAAGTACTCCCGGTATTGAAATACAAAGGGTTTGGTCGCTCAGTGAACATCACGCTTGGCTTACCGTTTATTCGCACATCAGTCGACCATGGTACCGCCTTAGACTTGGCAGGGAAAGGCCAAGCCGATACAGGGAGCTTTAGAACAGCGCTCACGCACGCCATTGAATTAGTAGAGAAAAAGCAATGAGAAATGATGTCCACTTAGGGCACAAAGCGCGTAAACGTTTTGGTCAAAACTTCCTTAACGATCCATACATTATTGATGGCATCGTATCGAGTATTAACCCACTACCAGGTCAAAACTTGGTAGAGATCGGTCCTGGTCTAGGCGCAATTACTGAGCCTGTGGGTAAGCTTGTCGATAAATTTACTGTTATCGAATTGGATAGAGACCTTGCAGAACGTCTTCGTAACCATCCAGATCTTGCGGACAAGCTAACGATCCGTGAAGGCGATGCGATGAAGTTCGATTTCCAAGAACTGGTTAAGCCAAACAATAAGCTACGCATCTTTGGTAACTTGCCATATAACATCTCTACACCATTGATGTTCCACCTTTTTGAATTCCATAAAGACGTGCAAGACATGCACTTTATGCTTCAAAAAGAAGTGGTTAACCGTCTAGCTGCTGGCCCTGGCAGTAAAGCTTACGGTCGTCTTACTGTAATGGCTCAATACTACTGTAAAGTAACGCCTGTGTTAGAAGTTCCACCAACGGCCTTCGTTCCGCCACCGAAAGTAGACTCAGCAGTCGTGCGCCTACAGCCATACGAAGTGCTGCCTTATCCGGCAAAAGATCTGAAATGGCTAGATCGCGTCTGTCGTGAAGGCTTTAACCAACGTCGTAAAACAGTTCGTAACTGCTACAAGAGCTTAATCGATAAGGAAGTGCTTGAAGAGCTAGGTATCAACCCAAGCATGCGTCCTGAGAACTTAACGCTCGAGCAGTTTGTCGACATGGCAAACTGGTTGTACGACAGTCATAACGCTGACAAATAAATAAAAAAGGCTCCTACACTTCGGTTAGGAGCCTTTTTTATGTAATACTTTAATTACATTAAGTATATCAACAACAAAAGGTGCGAATATGGATATATCTACGCCTTGTATCAAATGCCAGGTTCACTCTAAGTACATAGAAGAACAATCTGAGCCAACGAAGAATCGTTATGTCTTCGCCTACATTATTACCATCAAAAATCTAAGTAAAACAACGGTGCAACTTATGTCTCGCCGCTGGTTAATTACCGACTCTAACGGCAAGCAGCTCACCATTGAGGGTGATGGTGTAGTTGGCCAACAACCCGTGATTGAAGCCAACGACGAGTACACCTACACAAGTGGTACGGTCATCGAAACCCCTGTTGGCGTTATGCAAGGTCACTATGTGATGACCGATAACAAGGGCATTGATTTTATTACCGAAGTTGACCCATTCAGACTCGCAATCCCTAATATTCTTAATTAGCCGTACATCCGTATCTACAGGAAATTATTGTGTCGAATTACATTGTCGGAGACATCCAAGGGTGCTTCGACGAACTTCAAGGACTACTTGAAAAAATTAACTTTGATAAACACCAAGATACTTTATGGGTCGCCGGAGACTTAGTTGCTCGAGGCCCTAAATCATTGGAGACGTTACGCTTTATTCGTAACCTTGGTGACGCAGCTAAGGTTGTATTAGGCAACCACGACTTACATCTTCTGGCGGTGTCCTTAGGACTATTTCCAGCGAAACCAAAAGATAAGACTCAAGCGATTCTTGATGCTGAAGATCGTGAACTGCTAATCGAATGGTTAAGACAACAGCCTTTGCTTCAAGAACACCCAGAGTTCGTGATGTGCCATGCGGGTATCTCACCGCAGTGGAATCTAGAAAGAGCACGTGTTGAAAATCGAGAGATCGTATCCTTGTTAAAGTCCGATAAATGGCAATGGCTAATCGAAAACATGTACAGTAACGCGCCTGATTTATGGCATCAGGATTTACATGATATTGAGCGCTATCGCTATGCGATCAATAGCCTGACAAGAATGCGTTTCTGTTTTGAAGATGGCCGTCTCGACATGGCATGTAAGCTACCACCGAATGAGATTACCGATGAACCATTAGTGCCATGGTTTGACCTTCCGCAACGCATAAAGCTCGATAAAACCGTTGTTTTCGGACACTGGGCTGCATTAGAAGGCTACTCAGGGAAAGATGTGATTGGTTTAGACACAGGGTGTGTTTGGGGAGGACAATTGACGGCACTGCGCTGGGAAGACAGACAGTTTTTCACACAGAAAGCGTTATAACTTGTTAGCTACTAAAATGCTTGCTACCAATTGATAGCAAGCATTCATTATAATTAACGCTCTAGAATAACGAAGTGCATATCAAAGCTATTTCTATCATCATTCATATAATCTTTACTGTATACGCAAGTCCAACCTTCACTTCCCCAGCTAGGAAAGCGAGTGTCACCTTCAATTTCAGCTTCAATAAATGTTAAATATAGTTTATTTGCTATAGGAAGGTAAGATTCATATATAGAACCACCACCTATAACCATTACCTCTTCAACGTCTCCAACAGCTTTCAGAGCTTCCTCTGTAGATGTAACTGTTGTTACCCCGTCGATGGATAACCCAGGATCACGACTGATAACTATATTCTGTCTTCCAGGAAGAGGGCGACCTATAGAATCATAAGTTCTGCGCCCCATAATTACTGGTTTTCCTAGAGTGTGTTTTTTAAACCAAGCAAAATCAGCAGGTAAGTGCCATGGCATGGCATTCTCTTTACCAATAATTCTGTCACCAGCTTCAGGTAAATAAAAACCATTTTCCTTGTCAATTTTCCCACCATGAGCCATAGCTGCAATTAAGCTAATTTTCACAACTCTATACCTCTGTAATTTCTGAGACACAGATTATACCGATTTCCCTCATAGGGTAAATCATTATGCGATTATACTATCGGTCTTCTTCTATAAAAGAGCAGCCCTGGCACCGCTAAGCCAACCGCAAGCCCTGCGATAATGAACATCGATTTTAAAAAGTTCTCCATCAACATTGCCAACAACTCAGGCGTGTAGCCTGCCCTGTTAATCTCCACCATCGCAATCATCGCCTTGAAGGCGAACACACCTGGCACCATAGGAATTAGAGCTGCAACCGTAAACACCTTCGGATGTGCTAACAGTTTATGTGACCAATGAACCCCTATCATACCAACCACGGTTGCGGCGAAGAACGTCGCCCATTCGATTGGAATACCAAAGTGCATCATCAGATACCGGCTACCATGACCGATAGAACCACCGAGTGCACAATAAATTAAAGCACGTTGCGGAACGTTAAACACCAATGCAAACCCAACCGCAGGAATAGCGGCGAAAAACATATCGTTGAGCAGACCTAAAAACAGTTCGAAAATACTCATTAGCTTGCCCACCCCCAAACATCTGATAGACTCATCGCCGCGACAATGCCCAAGCTCGTCGCCAGAGTTAATAAGCTGGCCATGGTAAAGCGCGCTAACCCCATATTAATATGGCCTTTAAGCATATCAGCGACGGAGTTAATCAGAGGAAAACCAGGTACTAACATTAATACAGATGAAGCCATCACGATCGTGGGTTGGCCGCCAATATTGTAAAGTACGGCTTGAGCTGAAATGGTCGTGGTAACGAATGCTGTGATAGCAAAGTTTAATAGCGGATTGAAATGGCGGTGCCCAATCTCTTGCCTGACGATCATACCGCAAGCTGAAGCAATAAAAGTCATCATGAAGACTTGCCAGTCTCCGCCCGCAAGGTGGCTAAAAGAGGCGCACGACAACCCTATCATCACAACCACTAACCAACGGTTGTAGCGCTCGGGGCTGATGTTTTGAATCTTTTTATACGCCAAATCATAATCGAGAATTCCCTTCTCCATCATGATGCAAATGCGTTGAATGTCGGTGATAACCTGCATGTTAATGCCACGATCAGCACAACTTCGAGTAGTGGTAATACAGTGATCATCCATTACGGTAGTTACAACAAGCGCATTGGCTGACAGTGCGACTTCAACCTCATTCACCCCACAAGCAATACCGATGCGACGCATGATATCGCCGACCAGTGTGCTCTCTGCCCCGTGCGCCAATAACATTTGTCCTGATTGAGCGACGAGTCTTGAGATCGCTCTTTGCTTTGATGCCATGATTTCCTTCCCATAGGCGTTAATTATCTAAAGATAAATTTTGCATAAAAAACAGTAAGACGTCATGATTTAGATACAAAAAAACCGCAATTTTCATTGCGGTTTAATAAAACTATCAGTGTACTTGTAAGAAGCGACCGATGCGTTATGAGAAACTAAGAGGATTAGTCACGAACATAGATAACATGGCCGTCATCCTCTTCGTCATCCCAATCGTCCCAATCGTCGTCATCTTCAGTAATGACATTCTTACCGCTCATCGCATCTTTATGGTAGTCATCCCACATAAAGTCTACTTTTTCTTCTTCTTCAACTTCTACAACTTCACGAGGTAGGTTTTCCATAAACTCACCTAGTTTGAAGCAAAGATCTTTGGTGCCGATTTTATTCACAGCAGAGATCTTGAAGTACTCGCCTTCCCAGCCCAAAGCATCGATGATTTCTTGAATCTTTTCGTCTGCTTCGTCTTCTGGCATTAGGTCAACTTTATTGAACACTAACCAGCGAGGTTTTTGTGAAACTTTTTCACTGTATTGCTCAAGCTCATCGATGATCGTTAGTGCATTCTGAATAGGATCAGATTGATCGATCGGCATAATGTCGATCATATGCAGAAGAACACGACAACGCTCAAGGTGCTTAAGGAATCGGATACCAAGGCCAGCGCCATCAGCTGCGCCTTCGATTAGTCCTGGGATATCGGCAACAACGAAGCTCTTTTCAGGGACAACACTTACCACACCCAAGCTTGGGATCAAAGTAGTGAACGGGTAATCAGCCACTTTTGGTTTCGCAGCAGATACTGAACGAATAAAAGTAGATTTACCTGCGTTTGGTAGGCCAAGCATACCAACGTCAGCTAATAGAAGAAGCTCTAAACGCAGTTCACGAACTTCGCCTTTAGTACCCATTGTCTTTTGACGAGGAGCGCGGTTAACAGACGATTTAAAACGCGTGTTACCAAGACCGTGCCAACCACCTTTACCAACCATTACTTTCTTGCCGTGTTCAGCAACTTCAGCAACGATTTCGTTGGTGTGGATATCAACTGCACGCGTACCAACTGGTACTTTCAGCGTAATGTCTTTACCACGTTTACCAGTACAGTTACCGCCGCGACCATTCTCGCCACGCTCTGCATTGTAAAAACGTTGGAAACGGTAATCGATCAGTGTGTTTAAGTTCTCATCCGCTTGGATGTAAACATCACCGCCGTCACCACCGTCACCGCCATCAGGACCACCTTTAGCGACGAATTTTTCGCGCCAAAAGCTAACTGTACCATTACCGCCATCACCGGCTTCTATTTTTACTACCGCTTCATCAACGAATTTCATTTTTTAACTCCGCACTTACGTTGCGTTACCACTCATCAAGGAGTGATATAAATTCTAGCAGATCCGTGTTTAGATCGATCACCTAAGATCTAGGCCGACCTGCAACCAAGGAACAAATAAGGAGAGGTTCTTTGCTTCTTATTTCTTAAAAACAAACGGCTTCTTAAAAACTAATCTGTTTATCAAAAAATAAAACGGCTTCTCAAAACCAAAACAAGAGCGTCTGCTTTTTTATTCTTGCTATAAATAAAAAACCCTGCCGAATCGGCAGGGCTTTTGAATTCAGCTTGAAAGCTAATAAAATAATCTAGTTAAAGATTAAATTACTCAGCTTCGATGCTTACAAACTTACGGTTTTTAGGACCTTTAACAGCAAATTTCACTTTACCTTCAGTAAGAGCGAAAAGAGTGTGGTCTTTACCGATGCCAACGTTTGTGCCAGCGTGGAACTTAGTACCACGTTGACGAACGATGATGTTACCTGCAAGAACAGATTCACCACCAAAACGCTTAACACCAAGACGTTTGCTTTCTGAATCGCGGCCGTTATTAGTAGAACCGCCAGCTTTTTTATGTGCCATTGTTAAACTCTCCTAATACTTAAGCGTTAATGCCAGTGATTTTCACTTCAGTGAACCACTGACGGTGACCAGCTTGCTTACGCGAGTGCTTACGACGACGGAACTTAACGATTTTTACTTTATCGCCACGACCGTGTTGTACTACTTCTGCAGTAACCTTGCCACCTTCAACAAGAGGTGCACCAACAGCGATTTCTTCGCCGTTAGCAACAAGAAGAACTTTATCAAATTCAACAGTTGCACCAGTTTCAACGTCTAATTTCTCTAAACGAAGTGTTTGACCTTCGCTTACTCGGTGTTGTTTGCCACCAGATTGGAAAACAGCGTACATATTTTACTCCGCTTTTTCCGCACAGCCTATGGTTGTTAATTGTACAACTCGGGTGTGCGCTAAACTAATCAATAGGGCGCAGATTCTACGGGAATCATGGCGCTATGACAAGCCATATTTTTAAAAAATTGGCGAAAACCTGTTCGCCAAAGAAAAGTGCGGCAATCATGCCCTTTAGCGATGTATTAATCAACGTTTTTTAGTGTATTATTCAACAATTAAATACAACGTATAAGCCTTACAGGGTCTAACTTCAGCCGGATGAACAATGGATTTTAAAGCTATCCAAACGCTTACTGCCAATGATATGGCAAAAGTGAATGAAACAATTCAAGCCCAACTTAATTCTGACGTAAGTTTAATCAACCAGCTTGGTTTTTATATCGTTAGCGGTGGTGGCAAACGCCTACGCCCTTTGCTTGCTCTTTTATCTGCTCGCGCACTTGGTTATCAAGGTGAAGCTCATATCACCTCTGCAGCCTTTATCGAGTTTATTCACACCGCAACCCTGCTTCACGACGATGTTGTCGATGAATCAGACATGAGACGCGGTAAAGCGACGGCCAATGCCGCTTTTGGTAATGCCGCTAGCGTTTTGGTGGGTGACTTTATCTACACACGCTCATTCCAAATGATGACAACGCTAGGATCTTTAAAGATCCTTGAGCTAATGAGTGAAGCGGTAAACGTGATTGCCGAGGGTGAAGTTCAACAATTAATGAACTGCAATAACCCAGACACCACAGAAGAAAGCTACATGCAGGTGATCTACTCTAAGACCGCTCGTTTGTTCGAAGCTGCGACCCAAATCGGTGCGATTCTTACTGAGTCATCACCAGAGATCGAAACAGCAATGCAGAACTATGGTAAATACCTAGGCACCGCTTTCCAACTGATTGACGATGTGATGGATTACACTGCAGATGGTAAAGAGATGGGTAAAAACGTTGGTGACGATCTAGCCGAAGGCAAACCAACACTGCCTCTACTTTACGCAATGCATAATGGCTCTCCTGAACAAGCAAGCATGATTCGTGAAGCGATTGAGAAAGCGAACGGCATGGAACGTCTTGACGATATTATGGCTGTAATGAAAGAGACAGGCTCTTTAGAGTACACAACAAATAAAGCCTACGAAGAGGCCGATAAAGCCATCGCTGAACTTTCTGTACTTCCTGACTCAGAATATAAGCAAGCGCTAACCACGCTCGCACACTTAGCTGTTAAACGCAGTAAGTAAGCAGGTTAATAGACAACTCGCTTCTAGCTTCTATATAAATAACAAAAAGAGCCTCAGGGCTCTTTTTTTTGGTTTTCAACAAATATTTGTAGGTGAGCCAAATTCAATATCGACTGGCTTCTAATGATAACGGCAGTTGTGCTTCAATCTCTTCAAGCTCTTCCATTGGCACCGCGTACTGCTCATGCCCGTTGTAAGTCTCTACTAGCGCGTACTGCTCTTGCTCATCAATTACCAATACTTTTCCTAAGTGCCCCAAATATTCGACATTCATACCCTTCTGAACAGTAGCCATAACATTTACCTTCACATTAATTGTAAAGCTAAATACGAGTAGCTTGAACTTCAGGATCAAAAAAGCCGATCATAATGACCGGCCCTTATTAATTAGCTTAAGTCTGAGTTAAATAGCGTTTCGCTTATTTAGCGAATTCAACACCAATCTCGATGTCACCATTTAGCGTTTCAAGCATGCTATCTAAAGCGTTACGTTCGAAGTCACTTAGCTCACCGTAGCTAAGGATCGCTTCAGCGCCCTCTTTACCTAGTTTAACTGGCTGTGCGAAGAATGGAGCGTGCTCGCCTTCACCTTCAACGTATGCACATTCAATCACGTTTTCTTCACCTTGAAGTGCTTTAACTAGTGCAAGACCGAAACGACAAGCCGCTTGACCCATAGACAGTGTCGCACTGCCGCCGCCAGCTTTAGCTTCTACTACTTCAGTACCTGCATTTTGGATGCGAGTCGTTAGCGCTGCAATTTCTTCATCAGTGAACTCAACGCCTTCAACTTGAGAAAGTAGAGGAAGAATCGTTACGCCTGAGTGACCACCGATAACAGGAACACGGATGTCGCCTGGATCTTTGTCTTTTAGTTCAGCAACGAACGTTTCAGAACGAATCACATCAAGAGTCGTAATACCGAATAGACGACGCTTGTCGTAAACGCCCGCTTTCTTCAGTACTTCAGCCGCGATTGGCACTGTTGTGTTTACTGGGTTAGTAATGATACCAACACAAGCAGTCGGACAAGTAACTGCGATTTTCTCTGCAAGAGACTTAACAATGCCAGCGTTCACATTGAAAAGATCCGCACGATCCATACCAGGCTTACGAGCAACACCCGCTGAAATAAGTACAACATCCGCACCTTCTAGTGCTGGTGTTGGATCTTCACCCGCGTAACCTTTGATCGAAACAGGCGTTGGGATATGGCTAAGATCGGCAGCAACACCCGGTGTTACCGGAGCGATGTCGTAAAGTGCAAGATCTGAACCAGCAGGTAGGCGGTTCTTAAGTAGTAGGGCTAGGGCTTGACCGATGCCACCAGCGGCACCAATAACAGCTACTTTCATTGTTATTCTCCTTGAGAGCTTTCTCTTATAGATTCTTTGTAGGGTAATTCTTGAGCTAAATCTAAGTTAAAAAACTATATTAATCACAAAGTGATTACAATCAATTAACGCTAGCTTTGCGACTTCGCGCAAGTCAATAAAACCGTGCTACACAGCAAGTTCGCATTATGGCGATAATCGACTGAAATAACAAAATAAGTCGTCGCAAATAACACATTATTCTATTAAATATTTACAGTGATATGACTAACAAATTACAGGGATGTTTTGGCTAAAATTGAATATGTATGCGAGAATATGCAAACATCTTTGTTAATGAATAAGAATGACATATGCGCAATACAGAAAAGCAAGACAACTTAGTTCGTGCATTTAAAGCCTTACTAAAAGAAGAACGTTTTGGCTCACAAGGCGAAATTGTTGATGCTCTAAAACACGAAGGTTTTGAAAGCATCAACCAGTCTAAAGTCTCGCGTATGTTAACCAAGTTTGGTGCCGTTCGAACTCGTAACGCAAAAATGGAGATGGTTTACTGTCTTCCTGCTGAGCTAGGTGTTCCGACCGTTTCTAGCTCTTTACGAGAATTAGTACTAGATATTGACCACAACAATGCATTGGTGGTGATACACACAGGTCCTGGTGCGGCGCAGCTGATTGCTCGTTTATTAGACTCACTAGGTAAGTCGGAAGGTATACTGGGCGTAGTCGCAGGTGATGACACTATCTTCATTACTCCAACGTTATCGGTTACCACTAAGCAACTGTTTGATTCAGTGTGCGAACTGTTTGAATACGCTGGATAATTGATCTCTGTTTCATAACTATCAGCCTTATTAATGGATCACGAGCATCTATTCGCTTCGTGATCCAAATCACATCCTCGAATATCCATACCTCCCTTCCAAAATCACACTAAACTATTGATTTTAAAAACTCAGTAGTAAATCAAACACGAGATCCAGACATCATTTGTTAGATTTTTCAGCTATATCTTTTAACATTCGAGTAATTTTCTGCCAATTTTTGATATTATTCAGCCACTTTTTCATCACATGGATTGAAAAAGGTGCCGTTTCCAAATAGGAAACTCCTGAAGCAACTACACTTGTTTCAGGGTTAATAATGAATAAAGGAAGGGAAATTCATGGCATTTACCAAACTTATTAAAGTTGGTGCTATTGCAGCTGCTGTAATGGGCGCTGGCGCTGTTAACGCTCAAGAGTTCATCACGATTGGTACTGGTTCAGTTACGGGTGTTTACTACCCAACTGGTGGTGCGATTTGTAAGCTAGTGAACAAGGGCCGCAAAGACCACAACATTCGTTGTTCTGTAGAGTCTACTGGTGGTTCAATCTACAACGTTAACACCATCCGTGCTGGTGAACTAGATTTCGGTGTTGTTCAATCGGACTGGCAATACCACGGCTACAACGGTACAAGTAAGTTCAAAGATCAGGGCGAATACAAGAAACTTCGCGCGATGTTCTCTCTACATACAGAACCGTTCAACATCATCGCTCGTACTGATGCTGGCATCAACAATGTGTCTGACCTAGCAGGTAAGCGTGTAAACATTGGTAACCCAGGTTCTGGTGACCGTGCAACGATGGGTGTTGTAATGGACGCTATGGGCTGGACTAACGACAGCTTCAAGCTTGCTTCTGAACTTAAAGGTTCTGAGCGTTCACAAGCACTTTGTGATAACAAGATTGATGCATTCATCTACATGGTTGGTCACCCGAACGGATCAATCAAAGAAGCAACAACGTCTTGTGATGCAAAACTGGTTTCAGCAACAGGTCCACAGATCGACAAGATCGTAGCTGAAAACCCATACTACGCTTACAGCACAGTTCCTGCTGGTATGTACCGTGGTACTGACGCTGACGTAAACAGCTTCGGTGTTGCAGCTACTATGGTAACAACTTCAGACGTTTCTGAAGAAGTTGCATACAACGTTGCTAAGGCAGTATTTGAAAACTTTGACACTTTCAAACGCCTACACCCAGCATTTGCTAACCTGAAAAAAGAAGACATGGTTAAAGCGGGTATCTCTATCCCTCTTCACCCAGGCGCAGCAAAATACTACAAAGAAGTGGGCCTTCTAAAGTAACTCTACTTTAAGCCTACTACACCAATAAGGAGGCTAGCCCTCCTTATTGGCTTTTCACGTTTTATAAAAATAATTTAAGTGAAAAGAACAGCCCTTTAAGTTTCTCCAATTTGGAGGACTTACCTTCGTATCAAGCCTAAGACAAAGACGAACAAAAAACGCATTTCCCTATCCATTCACTACACTAGATAGGAAATAAATAACGTTTGGTTGTTCGTAAGAAAAGGCAGACCATCAATAATAAGGATAAAGTACATGACGCAGACAACATCACCGTCTCCAGATGTGCAAGAAATGGTGGCACAATCAGATACTGGTGCGCGTAGCCCTCGTGGTATCCAAGGCCGTATTTTATGGTTTGTGCCTCTATGTTGGTCACTGTTCCAACTTTGGTATGCATCTCCGCTGCCGTTCATTTTTAACTTCGCAATTTTAAACGACACTGAAGCTCGAGCAATTCACCTTACGTTTGCTATTTTCCTAGCCTTTACCGCTTATCCAGCCATGAAGAATTCGCCTAGGGATCGCATCCCCGCAGTCGATTGGATATTAGCGCTTGTAGGTAGCTTTTCAGCTTCTTATATCTATATTTTCTATACTGAACTCGCTGAGCGATCGGGCGCACCAACAACATTCGATATTGTTGCGGCTGTATTCGGTATGGTTTTACTGCTTGAAGCAACACGACGCGCTTTGGGTCCACCTCTTATGGTTGTGGCAGCAGTATTCCTACTTTATACCTTTGGCGGCCCTCACATGCCGGACGTTATTGCCCACAAAGGTGCGAGCCTGAACAAGGCAATGTCGCATCTGTGGCTAACAACTGAAGGTGTATTCGGTGTGGCACTTGGCGTATCAACGTCATTCGTATTCTTGTTTGTACTGTTTGGTGCAATGCTAGAACGTGCTGGCGCCGGTGCTTACTTTATTAAAGTTGCATTCTCACTGCTTGGTCACATGAAAGGCGGCCCAGCGAAAGCAGCCGTTGTCGCATCAGGTCTGTCTGGTCTGGTATCAGGTTCATCTATCGCGAACGTGGTAACCACGGGTACCTTTACTATCCCGCTAATGAAGCGTGTTGGTTTCCCGGGCACAAAAGCCGGTGCGGTAGAAGTCGCGGCTTCAACCAATGGTCAATTAACACCACCTATCATGGGTGCAGCAGCCTTCTTGATGGTTGAGTATGTGGGCATTTCGTATGTAGAAGTAATCAAAGCCGCGCTACTGCCCGCTCTGATCTCTTACATCGCTCTGATTTACATTGTTCACCTAGAAGCATGTAAAGCAGGCATGACTGGCCTACCTCGTCGTCACACACCAACTATTGTACAAAGCCTACTCTCTTTCACTGGGACCATTTTAGGTCTGTGTGTTATCAGTGCCGCAGTTTACTACGGTGTCGGTTGGACGAAAGATGTCTTTGGCGATGCTGCAACACCAATCGTAACGGTGGCTCTATTAGTCGCTTATGTCGCTCTGGTTCGTGTATCAGCAAAATACGCATCTGAAGGCGGCATGGAGATCGATGCGGATCTAAAGGAAGTTCCAGATCCAGGCCCAACGATTAAATCAGGTTTACACTTCCTACTGCCTATCGTAGTGCTAGTTTGGTGTCTGACGGTTGAACGTTTCTCACCTGGTTTATCTGCCTTCTGGGCCACAGTGTTCATGATCTTCATCTTGATCACCCAGCGTCCTTTGATGACTCTGATGAACAAATCAGACGATCTTGCAGAGCAAACTAAAGCTGGCTTCGTTGATCTCGCAGAGAGCTTGGTTTCAGGCGCACGTAACATGATTGGTATCGGTGTCGCGACAGCGGCTGCAGGTACGGTTGTAGGCGTGGTGACTCTAACGGGTATCGGTCTAGTAATGACGGACTTCGTTGAGTTTATCTCAGGCGGTAGCATCATTCTTATGTTGCTATTCACTGCAGTAATCAGCTTGATCTTAGGTATGGGCTTGCCAACAACGGCGAACTACATCGTTGTATCAACGCTGATGGCTCCGGTAATCGTGACCCTAGGCGCTGCGCACGGCTTGATCATTCCATTGATTGCGGTTCACTTATTCGTGTTCTACTTCGGTATTCTTGCGGATGATACACCTCCGGTAGGTCTCGCGGCGTTTGCAGCAGCGGCAATTGCGAAATCAGATCCGATTCGTACTGGTATCCAAGGCTTCACCTATGATATCCGTACCGCAATTCTACCTTTCATGTTCATCTTCAATACTCAACTACTACTGATGGGCATTGATTCTTGGTGGCACTTAGCACTAACGATTTTCTCATCTGTGACTGCGGTACTTATCTTCGCAGCTGCAACACAAGGTTGGTGGTTCACCAAGAACAAGTGGTGGGAAACGGTGCTACTTATTGCATTAACCTTCACTTTCTTCCGCCCTGGCTTCTGGTGGGACATGATTTACCCAGAGAAAGTTCTTTCACCTGGAGTTGAGATTGCTCAAATCACGGAAAAGCTGGATGTGGGACAATCACTTGAACTTAGAGTGGGTGGCGAAAACTTAGAAGGTGACTATTCTGAAAAGACAGTTCGCCTGCCGTTTGAAGATTCTGCGACCTCAAGTGAAGATCGTATTGCCTCTATGGGTCTAATGCTGACTGAATCAGAAGGCAAGATGATTGTTGATATGGTTGAGTTCGGTAGCCCAGCAGAAGCGGCTGGTATTGATTTCGATTGGGAAATCAAATCCGTTATCCAAGATGCAGATCGACCAATGAAAGAGTGGGTATTCTTACCAGCTCTGATCATTTTGATTGGTTTAGCGATGAACCAAAGAAGACGTGCTCGTAAGGATGAGATTAGCGCGTAATGGATAAGGCTGAGTAGTGCTTAGCGCTATTTGGCTTTATTACATGGAAAGGATAATTACAGTGCTAAGTGAAAGCTTAGCGCTGATTAAAAAGAGACGAATACATGTATAAACAAATCCTTGTTCCTGTTGATCTTAATGACAAAGGCTTTTCTGATAAGGCAGTCGAACTGGCGGTATGGCACGCAAAACACAGCAATGCTGAAATCCACATTCTGAACGTACTACCAGGCATTCACATGTCGATGGTGGCGTCTTACTTCCCGAAAGATGCAGCGAACCAAATGAAGCTTGATGTTAAAAATCAGCTCAAAGAGTTTGCCGACAAACACATCGACGATGAAGTGGTTTACAAAGTTCATGTTGCTGAGGGTAAAACCTACGCGACGATTCTTGATTACGCAGAAAAGCTTGGCGCCGACCTTATCGTGATGCCTAGCCATAAGCGTTCGAAAATCGACAAAGTTGTGCTTGG
This sequence comes from Vibrio sp. 10N.222.55.C6, assembly GCF_041473395.1. Lineage (NCBI taxonomy): Bacteria > Pseudomonadati > Pseudomonadota > Gammaproteobacteria > Vibrionales > Vibrionaceae > Vibrio > Vibrio sp. 10N.222.55.C6. Next base: position 55,026 of record NZ_JBFRSD010000028.1, on the reverse strand, counting down.
TTCTGTTGCAAGCAAAGTGGTACAGAACTCACCAATCAATGTATTGGTAGTTAAGCCGCAAGGCTAAATCACTTAATCGACACAACGATCTAAAAAGGTTGGCTCAAAGCCAACCTTTTTTATGTCTGAAGCTGAGCGTATAACTGCTTACTGTGAATTAACTGACAAGATTCTGCGGCTTACCTGAAGCAAAGGCATCAATGTTATCTATCAAGATATCAGACAGCTTTTGAATTGAGCTATCACTGCCCCACGCCACATGTGGCGTTAATAGTAAATTTGGCAAATGACTGTTAGCCAGTAATGGGTTCGAGTTGTCTGCAGGCTCTTGTGTAAACACGTCCATGCCCGCACCTGCGATCTCATTACCTTTCAAAGCTTCAACCAAAGCTTGTTCATCGACAAGCCCACCACGGCCAGCATTAATTAACACCGCACTTGGTTTCATCATTGCTAGCTCTCGCTGTGAAATCAGATTACGGGTCGCTTCAGTCAATGGACAATGCAAGCTGATCGCATCCGCTTGCTTCAATACCGTATCAAAAGGTAGATACCCTTCTCGACAAGACTCTGCTCCTTTTCGCTCGGCAAACATCACCTTCATACCAATCGCTTTGGCTAACATTGCGGTGGCTTGACCTAAGCTGCCACTCCCCATCAACCCCAGTGTGCTGCCAGCCACATCTTGAATCGGATGAGTAAAGAAGCAGAACTGCTTGTCCTTTTGCCACTCGCCCGCCTCAATGTCTTTATGATAACCAACAAGGTTTCGTTTAAGTGCAAACAGCATTGCGATGACATGTTCAGGAACCGATTGAATCGCATAGCCTTGCACGTTTGTCACTGCAATGTTTTTAGATTTGCAGTATTCCACATCGACATTATTGACACCGGTCGCTGAAACCGCGATCAACTTGAGTTTTTTCGCACCAGCGAGATTCGACTCATTGAGCACTACCTTGTTAGTGATCACCACATCAGCTTCTTCAACTCGCTCTGATACTTGCTCAGGAGCTGTGAAATCATACTCTACCCATTCATGCTCAAAGCTCAGAGGCTTTAAATGAATTTGAGATGGGATAGTCGCTCTATCGAGAAACACAACATTCAGCGTTGGCATTCTTCTTCCTTGGTTAGATCTATGAATCAGTCCATTCTAAGCTTTTAGCTTACTGTAGTCTGGAAGCTCAAGCGCAATTTCAAAGTGCTGTTCAATTTGCGGTGATGCTTGAGGGTAAAACTCACACGGAACAAAGGCTTTAAACAACTGATCATTGGCTGGATGATAAAAGCTCAGCTCACACGCATGCAAAGCCAACCTATCACTGTATTCAAATGCTTCTGATGTTGCGTAAAACTCATCGCCCACAATCGGTGCGCCTATTTCCATGCAATGCACTCTCAATTGGTGAGAACGCCCGGTAATTGGCAGTAACTTAAGTAAAGTCGTTTGGAGTTCTTGCTGTTCTACCACATAACGAGTCTGTGATGATTTACCATCCTCGAAACACACTTTTTGCTTCGGCCGGTTTGGCCAATCGCAAATAAGAGGGAGGTCAATCAAACCTTCTGCTTCTTCTACTGAACCCCATACTCGGGCGTAATAGAGTTTGTGTGTCAGTCGATATTGAAATTGCTTCTTCAAATGACGCTCAGCTTGTTTGTGTTTAGCGAGCAGCATCAAGCCTGAGGTCGACATGTCCAATCGATGAACGACTTGAATCTCTGGAAATTCGACAACTAACCGACTCCACATGCTGTCGTAATGCTCAGGTAACCTACCCGGAACAGAAAGCAGGCCTGCAGGCTTGTTCACCACAAGAATATCGTCATCTTGATAAACAATATCAATCCACGGTTCACGCGGTGGTGTGTACTGTTCTAACGCCATTGAAGCCTCTTAATTGCTAGTGAATAAATAATTTACGGTTGATTCGTTTATAAATAAATACAACTTTCAACATTTTCGTACATAAAAGTTGACGACTTTACAAAACATGGTATTGATAGGGTAACGGATAATAAGAAGTCAGCATCAAAGGAAAAACGATGGACAGTACGGTTAAAACCACCAACACAAAAACACCAACCTCAGCTCCCCTATCAAGTTTAATTAAGTCTCTTGGCCCAGGCGTTATGATGGCCGCAGCGGCTGTAGGTGGTTCTCACTTAGTCGCCTCAACCAAGGCGGGTGCGATTTATGGTTGGCAGCTTGCCGCTCTCATTATCCTCGTTAACGTATTTAAATATCCATTCTTCAGAGCCGGCATCCAATACACGCTAGGAACGGGTCAAAGCTTGGTGGAAGGTTACTCTAACCTAGGCCGCCCATACCTTGTGATCTTTTCGATCTTGAGTGCCATATCTGCGGTCGTGAATACCGCTGCCCTGCTATTATTCAGTGCAAGCCTACTCAGTTACTTTGTTCCTTTCGATTTAGCCACTAGCACCTTGTGCATGATCGTTTTAGCGACCTGTTTGATCATTCTGTTTGCTGGCCATTATCGTGCTCTAGATACACTATCTAAAGCGATCATGGCGGTCTTAACCATCACAACCTTAGCTGCAGTCGCCATTGCTATCGGCTCTCCAGTCGAACCTGATGCTGCTTTTGTTCCACCGTCGCCTTGGTCATTGGCTGCTATTGGTTTTATCGTGGTGACCATGGGTTGGATGCCTGCGCCTATCGAAATATCAAGCATCACCTCTATGTGGCTAAAAAGCCAAAAAGAGAAGCAGGAAGTGACCGCACAATCAGCGCTGTTCGACTTTAACGTTGGCTACATTGGTACGGCGCTGCTTGCTTTAGTATTCGTTGCGTTAGGCGCGCTAGTACTTCACGGTTCGGGAGTTGAACTGTCTCGCTCCGGTGTTGGCTTTACTCATCAATTGGTCGGCATCTACGCTTCGACAATTGGTGAATGGTCTCGCCCGTTAATCGCTCTTATCGCTTTCTTCTGTATCTTTGGTAGCACCATTACCGTTATCGATGGCTACTCACGCGTGCTTGCTGAATCACAACGTCTATTATTCAAAAAAGATTCAAGCCCAAGAATGCTGCAAGGCTGGATAATCATTGTCTCTATCGCGGCACTCGCGATTGTGATGTTCTTTAGCGCAGCACTGATGCCTATGCTCGATTTCGCAATGGTACTCGCGTTTGCAACAACGCCATTCTTCGCTCTGCTTAATTTCATCTTGGTCAACAAAGCTAAGCTTCCAGAAGCGCTAGCCATTGGCAGCAAACTAAAATGGTTGTCTGTAGCAGGTCTTGTTTACCTATTTGGTTTCCTAGCGGTATTTGTTTGGTGGAAGTGGTTAATGTAACCAGCTACTTGAATTGTTAATTAAGCTACAGATACAAATAAGGCCTTCATAATGAAGGCCTTATTTCGTTGAAGCATTTCGCTAATTCAAAACTAGTTGTGAGAAACCACAATCAAGCGTAATGAATCTAGCTGAACCTGAGCTTTGCTGATGTAACCGGTCAGTTCATTGATTTGAGCTTCGATTACCTCTAGCTCTTCATCACGAATATTAGGATTCACGGCTTTAAGCGCTTGTAGACGCTCTAATTCACCGTTCAGGTTAGTCTGCATATCTCGTTGAGCTTGTTCACGCACTTCTTCCACTTTAGGAAGTACGTGCGTCTCACCCGCTTCGATTAGCTTGTGAATTTCACCTTGTACCGAGTTAACTAGCTTGCTCGCTAGGTGACGGTTTACAGGGCTTAATTGACGGTTAAAGCTGTCGAACTCAACCTGAGCTGATAAATCGTTACCACGGCCATCCATCATCAAACGAATTGGCGTCTTAGGCAAGAACTGGCTGATACCGCTGCGTTTCGGCGCTTGCGCATCCACAAGGTAAACCAGCTCAAGCAGGATAGTACCCACTGGCAGCGCTTTGTTTTTCAGCAATGATACCGCTGATGCACCCACACCTTCACTCAGTAGCAGATCAATACCGCCTTGAATCATTGGGTGCTCCCAGCTGATGAAGTTCATGTCTTCACGAGAAAGGGCTGTATCACGATCGAACGTAATGGTTGCGCCTTCGTATGGTAAGCCAGGGTAGCTTGGTACCATCATGTGCTCAGATGGTGTCACGACTAGCGCATTTTCACCCTTGTCGTCTTGGTTCAAACCAATCGTGTCGAACAAGCTCAGTGCAAACGTTACTAGGTTAGTATCGCCATCAGTTGATGCAATCTTCTCTGCGATTTCGTGTGCTTTGTCGCCGCCGTTTGAGTGCATTTCTAATAGGCGATCACGGCCTTTTTCTAGATCTGATTTCAGGCTTTGGTTTAGCTTGGCAGACTCTTCAATCACTTCATCAAGTTGCTCAGTGTTACCAGAAGCCAGCATCTCGATAAGAACATCTGAGTACTTATCGTAAACCGTGCGACCCGTTGGACAAGTTTCCGCAAATGCATTCAGACCTTCATCGAACCAACGCGCAAGGATCGCCTGTGATGTGCCTTTTAGGTAAGGAACATGAATGTCGATATCACGCAGCTGACCGATACGGTCCAAACGGCCAATACGTTGCTCAAGCAAGTCTGGGTTGAATGGAAGATCGAACATCACAAGTTGGTTAGCGAACTGGAAGTTACGACCTTCAGAGCCGATTTCACTACAGATAAGAACCTGAGCGCCGCCCTCTTCTTGAGCAAAGTAAGCCGCAGCTTTATCACGCTCTAGAATCGACATGCCTTCGTGAAATACGGTTGCACGCACACCTTCACGCTCACGCAGTGCTTGCTCTAATTGAAGAGCCGTACTTGCACGAGAGGCGATCACTAGGATTTTCTCGCTGCGCTTGTCTTGGATCTTTTCAATCAACCAGTTAACACGTGAGTCGAACTGCCACCAGCTTGAATCTTCACCTTCAAACTCTTGGAAGATCTCTTCTGGATACAGCATCTTCATTGCACGAGCTTCGGGAGCCATTTTGCCACCGATCATGCCAGATACACGCATTGAGGTTGTGTACTGCGTTGGAATCTCCATCGGCAGTAGGTTTACATTACGCTTAGGGAAGCCTTTGATTGCAGCACGTGTGTTTCTGAAAAGAACACGGCCGGTACCATGGCGATCCATAAGGTTATCAATCAGTTCTTGGCGAGCTAACGCTTGCTCTTCTTCGCTGCTATCACCTTCAATCACACGGAACAGAGGCTCAACATCTTGCTCAGAAAGCAGTTCCGTAATCTGGTTCTTCGCGCTGTTTTCAAGCTTCACTCCAGAGAACAGGGCCGTTACTGCATCAGCAACCGGTGCGTATTGGTCTTCTTCTTCAACGAATGCTTCGTAATCGTAGAAGCGATCAGGATCAAGCAGACGCAGACGTGCAAAGTGGCTCTCACGACCAAGCTGTTCAGGCGTTGCTGTTAGTAGTAGCACACCAGACGTATTTTCCGCTAAGCCTTCAACCACTTGGTATTCACGGCTTGGTTTGTCTTGGCTCCACTCAAGGTGGTGCGCTTCATCGACAACCAACAAGTCCCACTCGCCTTCAAGTGCTTGCTCGTAGCGCTTACGGCTCTTACGTAGGAAGTCCAAAGAACACAGAACGTACTGCTGGGTATCAAACGGGTTGTCTGATTCAGCAAACGCTTCAATACAACGCTCTTCATCGAAGATAGAAAAATGCAGGTTGAAACGGCGCATCATCTCTACTAACCATTGGTGTTGTAGAGTTTCAGGAACCACAATCAGAATGCGTTCAGCACGGCCAGACAGCACCTGTTGGTGGATGATCATGCCCGCTTCGATGGTTTTACCTAGGCCCACTTCATCAGCCAGTAAAACGCGCGGAGCGTGACGACGACCCACTTCATGAGCGATGTATAGCTGATGAGGGATCAAGCCAGCACGCATACCACACAAGCCACGCATCGGGCTCTTGTGTTGTTGGTACTGGTTGCTTAGCGCACGGTAACGCAACACAAAGTTATCCATACGGTCGATTTGACCTGCGTATAGCTTATCTTGTGGCTTGTTAAAGCGGATCTGGTTGCTTAAGAAGATTTCACGCAGAGTGACTTCTGTTTCTTGGGTATCTTCGCGAGTACCTAAGTAGGTTAGCAGCCCTTTGTCTTCGATAACTTCTTCGACAGACAGAGACCAACCTTCTTGGCATTCGATGACATCGCCTACATTAAACGTTACTCGGGTTACGGGAGCATCAGTACGTGCATAAACACGGTTTTCTTCTGACGCTGCAAACATTAGTGTCACTGTGCGAGCATCCATTGCTACAACGGTACCTAAACCTAAATCGCTCTCCGTATCGCTTATCCAGCGTTGCCCCAAAGCAAATGTCATGAATCGACTACCTCAATCTTATAGTTGGAATTTGGTCTTCTTAACTGCAGTTTTAAACAAGAACATTATCGCTCCTGAACTAAAAATATAGCCAAAAATGTCTAGTTTGCAGCCACTTTTTAAGTGCGCTCTCAATAATAAATATCTCGAGAAAATGGTGCAGAAAAAGGTCGCTAATCTTACTCGATGCTGTGATTTAGGTCACGCCTAAAGGAGATGATTTCATGCTTTTTTTCTGTTTTCGCCAGTGCAATCAAACTGTCAAAAATTCATGGTTAATCTATAGGTAGCAGATTGCTGCTCTCAAACGAATACACCATATTCACTCGTAACGATATGGTGCTGTTCCTCTAGATGAAGTTTAGGTGAGTAGTTGACTATCACCAGAATCAGATACTAATCTTTATATGAGCTTTATCTACGTTCAATGAATGCAAGGCAAGCCGCACGTCGGCAAGGAGATGCTATGGGCGAGACCAACCGGAAGCTATTTGTTTTAGACACCAATATCCTACTTCACGAACCCTTCGCTATATTTTCTTTCCAAGAGCACGATGTCGTTATCCCCATGACAGTGCTAGAAGAACTCGACAGAATCAAAGACAGTAAAAGAGACGTTGCTCGAGATGCGAGAATTGCGATTCGAACGCTCGAAGACCTGTTCAGGGAAGCCACACCAGACCAAATATCGGAAGGCATCCCTTTTTCTAAAGACATAAATGCATCTGGCAGTATTTCAATACTCGCTGACTACGAACTTCAAGAAAGCATCAAAGCCTTTGCCGATGACAAGGCGGGCGATAACCGAATCCTCAACGCTGTCCTCTATCTTCAAAATAAACGCGCACCACGCGAAGTGGTTCTCATCACCAAAGACATCAATATGCGTTTACGAGCAAAAGGCGCCGGTGTACGTTTTGTTGAAGACTATCAAACTGACCAACTGATTGATGATATCCAATACCTCACCAAAGGCTTCCAACAACTGGAAGGCTCATTTTGGGATGGTATCGATAATGTCGAGAGCAGAAGTTTAGGCGGCAAGACGCTGCACACCTTAGCAAGAGCGCCGTTCGAGCCAACCTTCCTCAACCAATATGTGATTGACGAAGAAAGTGACTTTGCCGCTCGAGTCGAGGAGATTGAGCCGGAAAGCATTACCCTGAGAGACCTCAGCCGCGAAAGATTGATGAATCGCAGAGCATGGGACATCACACCAAAGAACGTCTATCAAGGCATGGCGATTGATGCGCTGCTCGACCCTGATATTGATCTTGTGATTCTCACTGGCGCCGCAGGTAGTGGTAAAACGCTGCTCGCCATGGCTGCTGCACTTGAGCAAACCATTGAGCGTAAACAGTTCGATAAGATCATCGTAACCCGAAACACGCCCGACATTGGTGAGTCGATTGGTTTCCTCCCTGGTACCGAAGAAGAGAAGATGCTGCCTTGGTTGGCTGCTGTGACCGATACACTGGAAGCGCTGCACAAGAACGATCACTGTACAGAAGGCTCGATGAAGTACATCTGTGACAAAGCCAACATCCAGTTCAAATCGATTAACTTCATGCGTGGCCGCTCGATTCAAAATGCCTTTGTGCTTTTGGATGAGTGTCAGAACCTCACCGCTTCACAGATAAAAACCATCATCACCCGTTGTGGTGAAGGTACTAAGATCGTCTGCTCAGGTAACTTAGCGCAGATAGATTCTTCTTACCTAACCCCTGTGACTTCAGGCTTAACCTACATGGTTGAGCGTTTTAAAAACTTCGAAGGCAGTGCCAACATCCACCTCAATGGTGTGGTGCGTAGCCGACTAGCTGAGTTTGCGGAAGAGAACATGTAGTGACTCTATACGCTCACTGAATCAGTAATCTAAAAACAAAAAGCGCCTCACATTGGAGGCGCTTTTCAATTTAATATTTTGAAGTAAGTCGGCAGAGGTTAGTCTGAATTACTCAGTACCACCAACGGTTAGCGAGTCTAGTTTCAATGTTGGTTGACCAACACCCACTGGCACACTTTGACCAGCCTTACCACACACACCCACACCACGGTCGATGCTTAGGTCGTTACCCACCATAGACACCTGCTGCATCGCTTCGATACCAGAACCGATTAGCGTCGCGCCTTTCACTGGGTGAGTGATCTTACCGTTTTCAATCATGTACGCTTCAGACGCTGAGAATACGAACTTACCTGATGTGATATCAACCTGACCGCCACCGAAGTTCGGTGCGTAGATACCTTTCTCAACCGTCGCGATGATCTCTTCCGGTGTGTGTTCGCCCGGTAGCATGTATGTATTCGTCATACGTGGCATTGGAAGATGCGCGTATGACTCACGACGACCATTACCTGTCGGTGCTACACCCATTAGACGAGCGTTCAGCTTATCTTGCATGTAACCTTTTAGGATGCCGTTTTCGATTAACGTATTGTACTGACCGTTAACACCTTCATCATCGACGTTCAATGAACCGCGTAGATCCGTTAATGTACCGTCATCGACAATCGTACATAGGCTTGAAGTTACTTGCTCACCAACTTTGCCAGAGAATACTGACGACTCTTTACGGTTGAAGTCGCCTTCTAAACCGTGGCCTACCGCTTCATGCAGCAGAACGCCCGGCCAACCAGAACCAAGAACCACAGGCATGGCACCAGCAGGCGCTGCAACCGCTTCAAGGTTAACTAATGCTTGGCGAATCGCTTCATCCGCAAATTGGTAAGCAACTTGAGTGCCTTTGTCATCACTTAAGAAGAAGTCGTAACCAAAACGGCCACCACCACCAGCGCTACCACGCTCACGACGATCACCCTTCTGTGCAAGTACGCTAATAGACAAGCGAACCAGCGGACGAATATCACCAGCGTAAGTGCCATCAGTCGCAGCAACCAGCATCTGCTCATGCACACCACTTAAACTCACCGATACTTCAGTCACCATCGGCTCTTTAGTGCGAATGTAAGCATCTAATGATTTTAGTAATTCTGTTTTCTGCTGTTTTTCCCAACTCGCAAGCGGGTTAACTGCATCATAGTAAGCTTGATTAGAGTTGCGTTTGAACGCTTGAACCTTGCCGTTTTGACCTTGTTTAGCAATACCACGAGCCGCAATTGCGCTCTGCTTAAGACCATCCAATTGGATTTGGTCAGAGTAAGCAAAACCAGTCTTTTCACCAGATACTGCACGAACGCCAACACCGCAATCGATATTGAAAGAGCCGTCTTTAATAATGCTGTCTTCTAGCACTAAAGATTCGTGCCAGCTTGACTGAAAGTAGATATCAGCATAATCAATTTGGCGGGTAGCAATACTCGCCAATGTATCTGCGATATTTTGCTCCGTAAGCCCTGTCGGGTTCAGTAGCGCTTCTTCAATTTGATTAATGCTCATAGATGGCTCTTGTTTGTAATTAAAATTGATTGGTAAATCGAGAGTGTTGCGCGATGGGCATATTTTGCCTAATGGACTCGCAACTGGATGTGTCTATCTCAACCACCATACTTTTAGGATCTTGGTCTAACTGTGCGACCACTCGTCCCCATGGATCAACCACCATTGAGTGTCCCCATGTTTCTCTTTGGCAAGGGTGTTTTCCGCCTTGACCTACCGCGACAATCCACGACTGTGTTTCAACCGCGCGGCATCTTAATAGTACTTCCCAGTGCGCTTGACCCGTTACCGCTGTAAAAGCCGCAGGCACCACAATGATTTGTGCCCCTTGCTTACGTAACTCTGAATACAAGTGTGGAAAGCGCACATCATAACAAATACTCAAACCTAAGCGACCAAAAGGCGTTTCCGCTGTCACAACTTGGTTGCCCGGAGTGAAAATATCCGACTCTCGATAGCACTTATGGGCGTCAGCGACATCCACATCAAACATGTGTAGCTTGTCGTAATGAGCAACGAGGCAACCAAAATCATCAATCACCAAGGTGGTGGTCGTCACTCCGTTAGTTGTGCTTATCGGCATACTGCCAATGACGATCCAAATTCTGTGAAGCTTTGCTAGCTCAGAGATTTTCTTTTGCAGTGGGCCATCATTAAAAGGCTCAGCACACTGGTGATAGTCGGCTTTACTGCCAAAAACTAACGCGTTTTCAGGGCAAACAACCCACTTAGCCCCCAACTCTTTGCACTTTGCAACTTCTTGAGCAAGGTACTCAAAGTTCAATTCAGGGCTGGGGCCAGATGTCATTTGAATCAACCCAACACAATCCATGTGTATCGCTCCTCCATTCATTATGATTCAGAAATCAGCATTTCACCGTATATTCGCTGACTCGGGCATAAGGTCTTTTCGGCTAATTTAAGGCCTATTCGGCTAATTTTCTCAGCTTCTCTGGCAGCTGAAACTCGCCAGAGCTACGAGAAAGTTCGCTCACCGTTGGTGAATCCAATGGTCCTTTCACCGAATAATTTACTTGGGTAAAGACTTCCACAACTGGCGAGATAACCGTGGTCACCGCCAATACGTACAGCGCCGTTTGAGGGGTTACCGCAAAGGCCGTTAATACGGGAATACCCGAGGTAATATCTGGGGTAAAGTTCACCTCAGCATCAACCTGACGCGTGTTGAGGTTAGCGATACCTTTGATTTTCATCTCACCTGCGACCGCATCCATGTTCAGATCATTGGTCAGGAAGATACCATTTTGAATCTCGCCCGTTCCGGTGATGCTGTTGAAGGCCATACCTTTATCAAACACATCTGAGAAATCGAGCTGCATCTTACGGATGATCGAATCTAGGCTAAACAGGCCAAGTAATCGAGCTGCGCCGCTCACATCCGAGATAATGCCTTTACCAAACTTGGTTTTAACGTTGCCATCAAGGGTATCCATTTTGATTCCCCAAGGCGAACCATCCCAATTTAGTTGACCTTCCAACGCGAATGGCGCTTTTTGAATCCCGGAAGTAATACCAAAGCGCTCCATGAGCTCGCTGTTGTTTTCACCTTCAACATCAACGGTTAACGATGAATGACTCTTGTCACCTTGCAGTTCCCACCAGCCACTCACATCCGCTTTGTTACCGCCGCTTCGCACCTGGATTTTGTTCCACTCGATACGATCTTCGTTCCTCGTCATTTCAACATCGACCTTACCCACCTTGTAGCCTTGCAGCCAAAAGTCGTTCAGCGTCAGGGTCAGGTTTGGCATCGCATCGTGGATCTCTCTATCCAATTTGGATATCAATGGCGCAGCTTGTTCTTTACGTTGCAGCAGTTGCTGATCTTGGTTGTTCTTATCACTCCACTCAGGAACAAACAGATGCAGACGATCCAGTGAAACTGTCAAATCATAAGGAGGCAGGTAGTTAATATCCCCTTCTAGCTCTTGGCTAGACACTTCCATTTGCCACGCCTGTTTGTTCTTACTAGCACTAAAATCGACGTCATTCCAAGAGATACCACCCAAGATCAGCTCTTTACTCTCAAAGGTAATACGGCTTGGCGCAGGTATGGTTGGCGTGTTCATTTGACTAAGTACAGCCGTTGAAGGCTTTACCGGTTCCATTACAACCGATAACCAATCATCGGCATTGAATTTGTCTGTACGAATCAGGGCGTGATGGCCCACCACCGGGCTAATTTTGTAGCCACCGCGACCAAGCACTAAGTTGGTCGCCGTTAACTCAGGCACGTCGCCTGTGATATCAATCTCAGCTTGGTACTTGGTGTTTGGCAATTGCAGGCGCGCGGTAATCGTCTCTTGGTTACCCGATGCCTGTAGCCTTGCAGAGCCACTTTCTAGTGATTTTTTCGCCAATGGATATGGGTAATCACTCGCCAAGTATTTTAGGTCTGACTGTAAGTCTAGTTGGTAGGTAAAGCCGATATCATTCAGCTGGATATCAATCTGGCTTTGCCATTGCGCATGACCTGATAAGCGGCTTAACCATTGCTCACCGATGTAAGGTTCTAGAGGCTTGACGTCCCAATCACCTAACACATCAATATCAACTGCATAGCCAGGACCATCATTAAGGCCCTTAAAATCAAGCGAGATACCTTGGTTAAGCAGATCCGCAGCGAGGCCATTTGCCGTCACTACGTCATTATCAAATTCAATTCGACCCGTGGTGTTCTCGAGCACCATTGGCGGCGCTTCAATCTCAACATGGTTGCCACTTAAGTCGGCGTAACCCCATGCTCTTGCTTCTTTTTCAGAATCAAACGGAATATTCAGCTGGAACTCAGAAGAGACATCACCACTCACTTGAAGTGCGGTTAAGGCTGCGCCTACCGAGCCCACCAGTGGCGAAGACGTCATGTAATCGCGTACTGCGTTGCCAGACGCCGTCGCTTTAGCTTCAATTTCAATATGGCCGCCTTCCCCTAAATAAGGAATGCGTCCTGTGATTCGATCTGCCGTCACATCCATCAGTTGAGCTGAGCGAGAATCCAGATGCATCGCATCATTTTCAAACAACAGATCAAGCTGAAGATCAGTAATCAGTGGCCACGCGGTATCAAAGCTGAATTTCGCATCTTCTAAGCCAACCCAAACCTGGAAAATACCATCGTGGTTAGTGTATGGATATTGAGACAAATCACCATGCCACAACAGTTTTACGGTATCCGCTTTACCGGCTTGAATCGCAGTTGAAAGGTAGTCTGTTAGATCTTGCCCAAGAGCCAGTGTAGGTAAGTAGCGCCATGTTTCACCGACATTGTAAGCGTCCGCTTCGCCGTAGAAGGATAAAAACGGGCTCGCATCTTTTGGGAAGTCTAAGCGGAATGCGCCTAGTACTTGTAAATCGGGGGTGGCAGCTGTGATTTTGTCTGACCACAGCTTCCAGCCGTTTTCATCTTGCTGCCAAACAATATCAACCTGACCTTGTTTGATATTCAAAGGCGCTTGGAATACGTCACCATAAGGGAACACATCGTCAATAACATGCAGGCTAGCTTTCGCTTCCGAGGCCGAACCAAACACACTACCAGACACTTGGCTAAAGCCTGGGACTAGTTCCCACTGCTCGATAGCAAGATCAGAAAAACTGGCTGAATAACGTAAACTGTCAATTCCCGAACCCATGGAAACACGGATATCAGAAACAGAGCCGCCCGGCGCCAATACGTTAATCATTTTGGTTGATTGTTCAGAGTCAGGCAGCAGCTTAATCAACGGAGTAATAGTCGCAATATCCAGCTCAGAAATGTTGAGTTGCCATGGACCTTGATTCCACTTGAACGCTACGTCGAGTTCCGGCCAAGGTGTGTCATCCGTTCTAAGGTTTAGTGAGTGACCATTTACTTGCCAACCATCATCAGTCGGCGACAACTTAAAGACACCGGACTCAAGCATGAGGTCATGCTCGCCATCTTCGTTCCACGCCAGTTCTGAGGGTAAAACCTCAACATAAGCGCTCACTGGCTTGCTATTTCGCAGCGTAAGCCAGCTATTCAAGCTCACAGTACCCGTTTCAATGCCGGATTCCGCCTGCATATAATGCGTAAGCCATGGCTTAACAGAAATGCTGTCGGCACTGACATAAAACTCACCAGTCACATCAGTCAGTGACCCACCATCAATAAAGTTAGCACTCACTGACAGAGAGTTTAGATTGGCATCTTTGATACTCACCACACCTTCAGCAAGGTGATGTTTGTCTAAATTTTGCCATTTTAAGGTTTCTATATCGAGCTGACGTTCTTCACCCGAAACAGAGTGATAAAGAATAGAAGAATCTTTTGCAGTTACATCGACGAGTGTTTTTAGCAGTAAATTATCGAGCTCTTGTATCACTCGCTTGGAAGACTCGGGATCTGTAGGTTCGTCTTTGCCATTTTGTCCGGCAAACAGATCAATTGAGCGGATATCAAGATACATTTGATTCATGACTAGATCGGCCACAACCGGGCGCATCTGCACGAGCGATTGAATCAAGTCAAACTCGACTTCAACACGCTCAACAGAGAAGGTCACATCTTCTGCATTGGGGAGGCTAGCTTTAACGCCTTGCAGAGCAATAGAGGGGTGAGTGTTACGCCAAAAACCGCCCACATCTTGAATCGAAAAATCAAAACCGGAGTGTTGGTTTACCCAAAGCTCAATTTCAGATTGATACTTGTTTAAATTGGGCAAGGCTACACGCAGTGTAGTAACGGCAATGGCTAGCGTTACTAAGAGAGTAACCACTAACCATAAACATGCACGTAGAATCAGAGTAACGCTTGAGCTCACAAAATTTCCATTACATCATAACAACATCAAACTGCTCTTGTATGTACAGAGGCTCAGCCTGGATTTTAACTTGCTTACCAATAAAGACTTCAAGCTCCGCAAGCGCATGAGATTCATCGCCCTCTAACGCCTCAGCTACGGCAGCTGCCGCATAGACCACAAATTTATCGGCGTCGTACGCACGATTCACTCGCGTGATCTCTCGAAGAATTTCATAACAAACGGTTTCAACTGTCTTCACACTGCCGCGGCCTTCACAAGCAGGACAGCTCGAACATAGGATATGCTCAATACTTTCACGAGTACGTTTACGAGTCATCTCAACCAACCCAAGCTGCGTGAAGCCATTAATATTGGTTTTCACACGGTCTTTGTCGAGCGCAGCCTCTAAAGAAGTTAGTACTCGCTTACGATGTTCCTCAGACAACATATCAATAAAGTCGATAATGATGATGCCACCTAAGTTACGTAGACGCAGCTGACGAGCAATCGCTTGAGTCGCTTCTACATTGGTGTTGAAAATCGTCTCTTCTAGATTACGGCGACCAACAAACGCGCCAGTGTTGATATCAACCGTGGTCATCGCTTCAGTTTGGTCAATAATCAAATATCCACCAGACTTTAATTCGACTTTACGATCCAATGAACGCTGAATTTCGTTCTCGGTATCGTACATATCAAAGATAGGTTTATCACCTTCATACAGCTCAAGCTTGTCTGTCAGCTCTGGCACGTATTCAGAGGTAAACTCTTTTAGGTTTTCATATTCTAGACGAGAATCGACCTGAATCTTGCTCAGCTCAGTACCGACGAAGTCACGTAAGATACGTTGGCTTAAGCAAAGCTCACCATACAAACGAGTACGCGCCTTGTGCTTACCACGACGCTCTAATACTTTTAGCCATAATCGCTTCAAGAATGCGGCATCTTGTGCCAACTCATTTGAATCTGCACCTTCTGCTGCTGTGCGGATGATGAAGCCACCGTGTTCGTCACAGTAACGAGACACGACTTTTTTAAGACGGTTACGTTCAGACTCGCTGTCGATACGTTGAGATACACCAACATGACTTGCGCCCGGCATAAATACCAGATAACGAGACGGTAGAGTGATATCAGTGGTTAAGCGAGCACCTTTAGTACCAAGAGGGTCTTTGACCACTTGCACCACAATGTCTTGCCCTTGACGGACAAGCTCTGAAATATCACGAACCTGAAATTGTTTCTTTTCGTTTTCAGCGACACATTCAGTGTGTGGGACAATATCAGAGGCGTGTAAAAAAGCTGCTTTCTCAAGGCCTATATCCACAAAAGCCGCCTGCATTCCCGGAAGAACACGGCTTACACGTCCTTTATAGATATTTCCTACGATACCGCGTCGAGCATCTCGTTCGACATGGATCTCTTGAAGAGCCCCCCCTTCAATCATGGCCACACGAGTTTCACTCGGGGTCACGTTCAGCAACAATTCAGCACTCATGGTGCACCTCAGATTAGTAATTATAAGAATTCTTGCAGTAGCTGGTCCGTTTCAAATAAAGGTAAGCCGACAACGGCGTAATAACTCCCTTCGATTCGGGTGACAAAGCGTCCGCCCAAACCTTGGATCCCATAGCTACCGGCTTTATCGCATGGCTCCCCTGTTTGCCAGTATTGTTCTATTTCTATTTCACTGAGGGGTTTAAACCATACGTCGGTAATAATGATTTCTGTTCTTTGTTTTTCTTCTGAAACCACAGAAACCGCCGTCATCACTTGGTGACGTTCATTCGCTAACTGAGTAAGCATGCGCTTAGAGTCAGCAAAATCGGTGGGTTTCTCAAGCACTTGCCCTTGGCTTACGACGACTGTATCAGAACCAAGAACGACTATATCAGAGCCATGATCTACAGTATCAGAACTAGGAACGACATGCTGCCTTTCAGAAGGGGTATCTTTCAATAAAGACAACGCAGCTAAAGCTTTATCTAAAGATAGTCGCTTAACATATTCTTCGGCGGTTTCTTGAGCGTGTTTACACTCTTCAACATCGGTTACGAGGACAGAAAACTCATAACCGAGTTGAGATAGCAATTCTTTGCGGCGTGGAGAGCCGGATGCCAAAACTAAATGTTTCTTTTCCATCGTCACGCTACCTCACATGCCAATGACGACGCACGCGTCTCATTAATAAAAACATCCAAGGCCAAAGTATACAGTTTATCAATGCGCTCCATAACGATAACGGATTGAAAACAACATCTTGGATCAAATATTCACCAAAGAAGATCAACACCTCAAACAAGACCGTTAACGCGGCAATGATCATCGCTTGCTGCCATAACGCCATGTTACGAATGACGAGGAAGTTCATCGCAATAATGTACATCACTATTGCCATCATCATGCCTCGAATACCCAGAGTAGAGCCGATCAAAAGGTCCCACAATAAGCCTAAAATCAAAGCACTACCCACGTTAACACGATGCGGTAGAGCCAAAACCCAGTAACACGTAACCAGCAGTAACCAAGATGGTCTAAATAAATCTAAGCTACCAGGCCAAGGGATCGTCTGCAGAATCAGTGCTATTAAAAATGAGCAGAAAATTACTACCTTGCTTCTCAAAACGCTATTGGCCATCTTCGCCCTCTAACAATGCTTGTTCTATGCTCGATTGATCCGCTTGCATCTGTTTGTTTTCATCAGGCCATACAAGCAGCAGGTATCTGAGCTTATCGAACTCAACCACAGGCTCTGCTTTAATCACAGCGAACTCACGTTTCGGGTCGTAATCAACGGCCGTAACATAGGCGACTGGATAACCTTCTGGATATACCCCACCAAGACCTGATGTCACCAACAGATCTTCTTCTTGTATATCGGTACTGGTTGGAATGTGCTCTAGCTGGATCTCATCAATCATGCCATTGCCCGAAGCAATCACACGGATGTCATTACGAATAACCTGAACAGGAATCGCATTGTTTGCATCAGTGAGTAGTAATACACGACTATTATGAGCAGCAACGAAAGTGACTTGGCCGACAATGCCTTTTTCGTTGATCACCGGCTGACCTTCATACACCCCATCAATCTGACCTTTGTCGATCACGACTTGATGGCGATATGGTGAAGTGTCTACCGCCATAACTTCTGTGACGACTTTCTTCTCATCACGGATAAACGGCGAGCCTAACAGCTTACGAAGGCGCTTGTTTTCTTCTTGATATTGCTCAAGCAGAATCAGCTCGCTCTTCAGACGCAAGACTTCTCGTTTAATATTATGGTTAGATTCAATTAACCCTTTGCGAGTGCTAAAACGGTCGTAAACACCATCGAACATAGTGCGAGGCAAGTTGGCTGCATATTGAATAGGCGCAACCATGCTGTTTAATAGATAGCGAACATTTGAGAAAGCATCTAAACGACTATCAGCCAGCATAAGGCTGGCTGATAAAATTACAGCAAAAAACAGGCGCAATTGTAGAGAGGGACCTCTACCAAAAATTGGCTTCATTCTATATTTGGTCCTAGAGCTACATTTGATCCTATAGACAAGGTCCTAGGCTCTTTACATAAAACTAGATAAGAAAAGAGCCTAACACTAGATATTATTCTTCGCTGAACAGATCGCCGCCGTGCATGTCGATCATCTCTAGAGCTTTACCGCCACCTAGAGCAACACACGTTAATGGCTCTTCTGCAACAACAACAGGGATACCTGTTTCTTCTGTTAACAGGCGATCAAGGTCTTTAAGCAGTGCACCACCACCTGTTAGTACCATACCGTTTTCTGAGATATCAGAAGCCAGCTCTGGTGGACACTGTTCAAGTGCAACCATGACTGCAGATACGATGCCAGATAGAGGTTCTTGAAGTGCTTCAAGGATTTCGTTTGAGTTTAGGCTAAAGCTACGAGGCACACCTTCAGCAAGGTTACGACCACGTACTTCGATCTCTTCGACTTCATCGCCAGGGTAAGCTGAACCGATTTCGTGTTTGATCTTCTCTGCTGTCGCTTCACCGATCAAGCTGCCGTAGTTACGACGAACGTAGTTGATGATCGCTTCATCAAAACGGTCACCACCAATGCGAACAGAAGACGAGTAAACCACACCGTTCAGTGAGATAACCGCAACTTCAGTAGTACCACCACCGATATCAACAACCATTGAACCTGTTGGCTCAGAGACACGTAGGCCAGCACCAATCGCAGCAGCCATAGGCTCATCGATTAGGTAAACCTCACGAGCACCAGCACCTAACGCTGATTCACGGATAGCACGACGCTCAACCTGTGTTGAACCACAAGGTACACAAACCAAAACACGAGGACTTGGTTTAAGCACACTGTTGTCATGCACTTGTTTGATGAAGTGCTGAAGCATTTTTTCCGTTACGTAGAAATCAGCAATTACGCCATCTTTCATTGGACGGATCGCTGAAATGTTACCAGGCGTACGACCAAGCATTTGCTTAGCAGCGTGGCCAACAGCAGCGACACTCTTTGCAGAACCCGCACGATCTTGGCGAATAGCTACAACTGAAGGCTCATCAAGAACAATGCCTTGGCCTTTTACATAAATAAGGGTATTGGCTGTACCTAAATCAATCGATAGGTCGTTTGAAAACATGCCACGAAGTTTTTTAAACATATTCTTCGCTCATCCTGCAAGAATTAGAAGACAAAAATTGCACTAAATGTACCAATGCCTTGCTGTTACGGCAAGGCATTGAAGTGCAAACATGGACTGAAACCCGCAATTTCTTACAGATTCCTAACTTAAGGGGCAAAAATTATATTATTACTGACCTGTTAAGCCACTTTCACCTCGGTAGATCACACGATCGTTACCGCGGTAGATACCGAATATACGTAACACTAATAGGTGGTACTAGTTTTGTTCACTCCACCAAATCACTCGATCACTCCCCCTATACAAACCAAAACGAACTTCGTACGATATAGTATCGTCAAAAATACCATCTTGGTTATAATCGTTTCTCAACCACGGAAACAACTCAAATCCAAGCGTACTTTCTAGAGATCCTCGATTCCCCTCACCAGGCGCACTGTAAGATATATATCCCTGGCCATACTGAAGAATAGGCGTCGACTCTATGGTGGCAGCGGTAACACCACCTCCAACGGGTAGAGCACTTGAGTCATTACCAACATCAAAGCTCAAATCCACAACCGAAAAGTCACTGCAAGAGTCACTGGTATTCGTTTTAAAGCTTAAACCGTCAAAATAGTAGCTTGTTACAGCGGATTGCACCCTTGAGGTTTCAGGGCCAAAAGTATCTGCTAGATCTAGGTATCCCCAACGTTGACGTTGTGAATCTGAAACTGAAAAATCAAAACCGGAGCAAGAAGAACTTCCATTCGTTTGATAACAAACACCATCAAGATCTTTTGTGTCATTAACAGCTAAACGAACGACAACCCCTTCATTGATTGGTCCTAAGGAGGTTAGCGGTTTCACATAAGCTATTTGAGCCTCTTCTAAGCTTGCCAATTGAAGGTTAGATTCAAAAGTGACTTGTCCCGGCCAAGCAAAACCTTGGGTTTTAACAACTTTACTGGAATCGGTATCAATAATTGACAATGTTGAACTTTCTGCCCAGAAAGTTCTAAAGTCCCAAGGATTAGCATATCGCCACCAACCGTCAATTTTATAATTGATCGTTTCTTGCTCTCCGTTACTGCCCACGTTATCAAACGACCGTCCAGTAACCGTTAATTCAGGTAAGCGACTAAACTCCATCGCTTGTCCTAAATACGTAAATGTTGAACAAGCTTCAGTAAAACTCGGTGTGTTGCCATTCAGATGAAGATAATAAGGTGTAAACCGCCCCACAGAACCAGTTTGTGCACCTTGAACTGTAAATGAGTTGCTGCCTAAGTAGGAAGGTAACTCTTCAACTAAAAAGTTAAAAATACCCACTTCAGAAACACTTTGAGCGACAGAGTTAACCCCAGAACTAATTGCGGTATGACTGTAAGAAATATTACCAAGTAAACCAGGTTCTGTACCGGTAACTACTGGAGCCTTAAGTTCATGACTCAAAGAAATATCTTGTGAGCTAAAGTTAGGAGTAACTACTCCAGTATCGCCGGAAGCCCAAATATTTAATGTAAAAGCCTCACCGGCTTTCGCAAAAACGGAGCAACTTAAATCTTCGGTTACACAGGAACCATTATTTCCAGCCGTATTTTTAGCTTGTATATTGAGCTGCTTAGGGAAGCTTACGAACTGGGTACTCCCTTGCATATCCAATCCAATTTCATCATCAGAACCTTCATACTGAGCATTAAGTTGTAACTTTCCTGCGTCAATATAACTAACATCAAACTCTGCTTCCCCATAATTATCAAAATCAACGGCAAATACTTTTGGGGAAGCGCTGTTCATTGCCAGATCTTTTTTAACACTGCCAACTTCTAAACCAATAATAGGACTACCAATAATGACAGAAGAATCGGGGGTAATGTACTTACCAAAGAATTCGATATTCTTTGAAGTGTTCTGGAAACTTGGTAAACACCTTTGAGCATCATCAGAGCTTTTGACCGCTTTAATATGACCAGTTACTGGCCTGTTCGCTATTTTGTCGGGTACATCTAAGACAAAACCACTACTAAAAAACTCAATGTTACAGTTGCCGCTTCCCAGACCACCTCCAGCACTCGAACATAATGTTTCCCCTCCTGGTTTGACCGCAGGATCAGAGTCAATAACGCCAATGCTCAAGTTACCCGCAGTATTCTTTCGAACTGAATATATTCCTGTACCGCTAGATAACTGAATTTGATTACCACCAACCCAACCTCCACCACCTGCTACATTTGCAGGAGATAAAGTGACATCAATATCTCCTGTCACCAGTTCTGAACAGGATTCATTAGCACATGCACGAACCGTCACTTCTTCAGCGTTGCACGTAAGTTCGCTACCTGAATGCTCAAACTCAAAGTGATCGATAGAATCACCTGGTACATATGAACATAAGTGCGCCTGGTTATATAATTGGAAAATTTGTTTATTCGTTAATGGCTGTTCAAAAATTTGAACTTCATCGATATAACCATGAAAAGCCCGCCCTGAAAAATTCTGGTCTTGGCCTATCTGTAAAGGCTTAGTATTATTTACTAGCTTTCGATTTGCATTTATTAAAAGTTCGCCCTGTTCCTCTCCATTAATAAATATGCTAGCCAGAGATTTATTATTACTATAATTTTCCGAGTCATATCTAAGCGTAATAAACGACCAACCATTTAATGGAATACTAACTTCACTTGTTAATGTTCTTGTTTGAGCATTTCCGTTCCCATTTTTGTTTTTATCTTGCCACCACCAGAATATTTTACCACTTGAGTTTAAGTGAAACTCATAGTTATTATCTTTCGATAAAATAGAATACAAACCGGATGTAGGGTAACGAACGGGCTTAACCCAGGCTGATATTGTGAAGTTTTTATCTATATTTAAAACATTATCATGTGGTATATTAATATATTGATTTGAATCATTATTAAAGCCTCCGAAACCACAAGTTCCAAGAGAATCAATAGTTGGGATCGCAGATAATTCAGATGCAGGCTCTGGTGTTGCTCCATTCACCGATTTACCATGTAATTGGTTACCAGAGCTATCTACTACCTCATTGTTCGAGCCATTCCATGTTGTTTCATCTAAATGATATAAGGCAATCGGATCGGGTAGTGCTTCTATCCCACACGCACTTTCTGGCACGGTTTTATACAAACAAGTACCATCAACCACCGTTCCATTACTGACATAAACCGTCCCCCAGTTAGGTTGCCCTGCTTTAACATCACCAATAACATAAGAGTCATCGAGTTCTACAGTTTCAGAAGAACTCGTAATGTCACCAGAGACTTGGGAGCCCTCGATAACAATTTTGTTTGTAGTTGAAATATTCCCTTCAACTTCAGAACTTTCAATAGTGATGGTTTCATTCGTGCTCGTTAGCTCACCAAACACGACCGACGCCTCCATTACAATTTTATTTGTAGTTGAAATATTCCCTTGAACTTCGGAACTTTCAATCGTTATAAGGGAATTTTTACTACTTATATCTCCATCTACCTCAGAATGGCTCAACTCCACCTCATTGCTCGCGGTAATGTTACCGGAGACTTTAGAGTCAGATATCTCTACCTCGTTGTTTTTAGAGTCAATAGCCCCCACAACATTGCTATTGTGGATTTCAATATCACCTCCAGTCTCAATAAAGCCCTCAACAGATACTGAATCAAAATCAACAGGTGTACTATTACCAACAAAGCTACCAAACAGCTCTGAAAGGTTGGTTGAGTAACTTTTCCACTCAAAATCACCATAACTCGCTTCTAGATCGATTGTGGCGGACGAATTTCCTACTTTGTTCTTGCCTTCAAATTGAAAGCCACCGTCTGCAATTAATACAGCATCAATATCAGATGAAAGAGTATCCCCTTTACCAAGCTTAACGATGCCATAATTACATTTATATTGGTTGCCGTTAACGGACCAGCTATTACTAGTACAAGTGGGACGGTTCACTTGAAGGACATAATCCGTAGCTAATGATGAAAAAGAGACGTTAAGTAGCACTAATATGAAAAAAAATCTAATTATCATCTCGAATACCAACCTCTACTATTCGTTGTAAAACCAAGCTTCCAACCGAACAACTTCCTTTCGAGATTAGTTGATATACATTGATACCGTTGTCTAAAACTCCAATAGACTGACAACTGACTTCCGCCCCACATTGAGCTAGCCCTTCACCTGAAAAGCTTATGCTTTGGGTGGTAGAAGCATGACAACTACCTTCTGTCGTGGTTTGATAAAATCGGCTAATGTCTATTTGTGCACCAGATCGCGCGGCCATTTCAGCCCGAGTACCAATCAGGCTTGAAATTAATTGATCACTGTTACGTTCTTGATTTTGATTGGCAACCATAGCAACCGAAGCCATAACCACTAGTATGAATATAACTAGGATTAAACCACTCCCCGATTGTTTACGGGGCATTATAGATAAGGGCATCATGGACAAATTGAATTTCCTCTCCTTTATCAGCAAACAACATTTCAAGTCTAATTAGCCCATTTCTTTGCAATTCATGTGCTAAGTTTTGAAAATCTGCGTTTTTTACATTTTCAGCCATTAATACGCCATTGCCTAATGCTTCTGGAGAGAGTAATGAGCGAGACAAGGCGTAATTAGCATAACGAAAAATACTAGAATTGACGTGACAATAAGCTACGGGAGAAAGATAAAAATAAAGGCGTTTACCTGGAGAGCTAATCTCAAAACCTGTAGTTTGCGTTAACTCAACGTCAACCATCACTGCAGCAGAGGTATTAAAGTCAACATTCTCTTTTACCTCTGCAATTTGACCTTCTGTCGTTGGATCAAGACGCATCGTATTCGGGTCGTTAGGGTAAACAATAACTCGCTCCCCTTGAGAAATGCTTTTGTCTATTGGCAATATTCGTATCACTGCTGATTTTGCCTCTGGTGCCGGAAGTTCTTGATAAATCGCACTATTGATAATCGGCAAAAATTCAATACAATCATTTTCAATCAAAATACTGTTAGGGACGGCTTCTCTTAATTCTCGAGTCATTCGCTCCGTGACAAATTTACCTTGTTGTATCAAAGCTTCACGAGCGGTGCTATCAACATAAATCCCCATACCCTGTTGAATAACATTTCCCAAAAATAGACCTACAATAGAAAGCAGAAGAATAGTAATAATCATCTCTATCAGTGTAAAACCACGCATTAGAAATTCCCTTTAATCGCAGAAAAAGGATAGCGATTACCCTGAGAGTCAATAATCACAACTTCAACCCTCTTGTAGTGCGTTCGGATAATAGATGGCTTTCCAGACATCATCACCGTATCGTCATTAACAACAGCAGTATCATAAAACACATCGATTTCGACATTGAAATTGCGATAACCCGCATCACTGAGATCGCTATCAAGAACATCTTCAACACGTCCTCTTAAACCATGAAAATCATCAACATCATTAGCTAAGCTCTTTACCAAGTTACCATTAGCGTCAGTTTCTCCGATGTCAGGTCCCAAATCATTGGGTAACGTGCACAGTTGTTGAGCTGGGGTTGAAATTGTTGAGACTGCACATTCAGGCACTCCTCCGTTCACGCCTGAAAATTGGTCGTACCCGCGCCCCATTACTTCATCAAGTACTGAGCGACCAAGATCAGCAGCTTTAACTGATGTTATTTGTTCTGCGGTCTGAATTGAACGCGGGTACAAAGACGCGGTAAGTCCAGCTAAAGCAAAACCAATAAGGGTAATCACAACGATCATTTCTATTAGGGAAAAGCCTTGGGGGCGGATTTTTTGTTTAGCATCCATAGATATACCCTTCAGTATTAATACACACTGAAATTGAATCATCATTAACAGTCGAAGAGATCTCAAGCTGACAATTCGACACTAAACATTGCTGAGATCGGCCTAATCTATCAAAATCAAGGTACGAAACATTGGTATCAGTTTGTAGCTTAAAGGCCACTTTATTCTGTGTTCCGTCAACAAAGCTGGAATCCGTAACGTCAGAAGGGAATGCCTCAGAACAAATATCTTCAGTACTAGAAGGAGATACTTGAATAGCTTGAGTCTGGCTTGGATTTAACAGCCAACGGTTACAATAACCAGCACGATTCATCGCACGATTTTGAACTAATCGCAATGATGCTAATACTTCGCTTTGAACAAGGTAGGTTGAAAAGGAAGAGGAGCTCACATAACGGCTAGATGCAAACAAGGAAACAATACCAATCAATATAATAACGACAATCAGCTCGACAAGAGTAAAGCCTTTAGATATACGGCAGTTATCCATAATGAGCCTCTGACCACCTAACAAATATTGATTATACAAGATAATGAAAATTACGTTCTTATGTATATGAATAGTTTTGATATTTATGCGCTATAGATAGAAAAAAGGCCAGCAATGCTGGCCCCAAAAACTAACAATTAAACTTAACAGGCATCTGTTACAGCTTCTGAGAAAGCTTCAGTCGTTGCATTTTCTGCTTCAACATAAATTACAAAACAACCTGTAGTATTCGCTGGCGTAGTTACGTCGTATACAAAACCATTATTCGCTTGCAAAGGGTCAGTACCTATAAATGAGTAAGCAACAGCATCTGGTACAACTCCTGTTTCAGTCACATTTACAAGAACCCAATCGTTACCGGGTAAACCAGTTACAGCATCTTCAATACCACGATCTAATGCACCAATTGCTACCGCTGTAGGGTAACCAAAGTTAGTGGCAACACCATTTGTAATAGGTGTTGTTGCTGCATCAGCTGTTTTTGTGTCAGTCTCTTCACCCTCAATTGCAGAACCACCATATACAATGCCCAAAGCTCCAGCCATTGCGCCATTAAGCCCCTGCAATGATGCTCCACGAGCATCACCTTGCAGATTTAGGAAACGTGGTGCCGCAGTTACAGCAAGAATACCTAGAATAACAATTACAACCACTAGTTCGATTAGGGTGAAACCGCCTTGTCTTTTCATAGTTAAGCTCTCTCTATGTTTAATTTTACGCAGACTTACTGCAAAGTTACGGTCACACGACCAGTTTTAATTTCGTAAACAAATTCATGCTCGGTACTACCTTCTAATTGAACGTAAGTACAGGTTGCATCACCAGAATTTGCTTGCGCTGAATACTTGTAGTTTGAGTCGTTCGCTACATCTGAAACCGCACCTACTTTAGGTGGATTTTGCAGCAAGTTTTCCATCAACTCAGAACATGTTTGGTCTGAAATATCTTGTGGAGCAGTGCTCGAATTATTGTTCAGAGTCCACGGATAGCCATCACGAAAGTCGGTCTCGACGTTGTTACTGTTTTTTGATCTTGTTAACCAAAAATCAACACCATCATAGTTTACAGTATTGTATGTTTCAACACCTATCTTCTCTGACGGCCTTGCTTCCGCTTCCCATTGTGCTCTTGCTGACAAAACAGCCGTTGCAAAGCCACCAGCGACACCTTCAATACTGGATTTCTTGGCTTCATCCGTCACATCAAGAAAACGAGGCAACGCAGCGACCGCCAATAAACCAACAACTACGATCACTATCACTAATTCGACAAGGGAGAAACCCTTTTGATTCTTAAGCATTTTCTACCTACTCATCTAATTATTAACGCGCATTATACATTCGCGCACGTATAAAACCATACTAAAACTGTCAATATTTTCACAAAGCCAAAATATTGGCTTTTACACTAAACCTTTCTCTTTCAAGTAATATATCTACCTGATATTTATCAGTATAATGATAACTACAGTGAAAGTGTCTGTTGTCACTTTTATCTTCAACTCTTGGAGAGCTTAGCCCTAAAATACTCCCTTGAGGATATAATTGATCCAGCCAATAATTACAGTCTCGCTCCGTACCTTGGATAGGCATTACCCACCCAGTTCTGCTGTAGATCTTTGGGGGTTCCGAGCCTTCTTCTTGCCCAGCACCCGATAACAAATACTGCTGTTTGAACAAATTGGCTTGCTCTAAAATCCGCTTGCTCGCGACGATAAATGCCGTGTTAGTCGCTTCTTCTTCTACCGTTTTGAATGCCGAAAGCACACCGACAATAAGAAAAAGAATAACCACTGTCCAAATAACAAAACGTGAGCGTTGTAAGTTATTTAGCATTCCCTAGCCTTTGATCGCATCCAACATTCCCCACATCGGCAAGAAGATACCTAGCGCCAAAATCAGCACCATGCCTGCAACGATGGTTAACAAAATGGGTTCAATTCTGGCGGTTAAGGTTTTCAGATCGTAATCGACTTCGCGGTCATAAAAATCAGCCACTTCAAGTAATAGCTCATCAATACGACCCGTCTCTTCACCGACGGAGATCATTTGTATCACGAGCGGTGTGAAAATTTCGCTGTTAATCGCGGTCGACGAAACCGTACTACCGGCTTCAATGGCCGATTTCATGGCTTGAACTCGCAACTCTAGAAAACGGTTATCTAAAGCTTCCGCCGAAAGCGCTAGCGACTGGTTCAGTGGAACACCCGCTTTAAGCATCAAAGCAAAAGTACGCGAGAAGCGTGACAACAGTGCTCGATTCACTACCCCGCCAATGACCGGCATTTTTAAGCGTAATCGATCCCACTTTTCCAAGCCTTTGTCTGTCTTCACCCAAGCTTTAAAAGCGAAGATAAGACCAAAGATCACTCCAAGCATTAAGCCCCAGTAATTCACAAAGAACTCAGACATACCAATCAAGATACGAGTAGGCAGCGGCAAGTCGACACCAAAGCGCGCAAACATGCTTGAGAACTGTGGAATAACCTTGATGTTAAGAATGAACATTGCAATCAAGATAAAACTGATCACGAATGTTGGGTAACGCATCGCAGTCTTAATTCGTTTGCGAGTCTCAACTTCTTGTTCGTAATATCCAGCTAATTGCAGTAAAGCCTGATCTAGACGGCCTGTGTTTTCACCAACGCCAATCATCGAGACAAACAACGGACTGAATACCTTTGGGTGCATCTGCATTGACGCCGCTAAGCCGCGACCATTGGTTAGCTCAGCAACCACCTCTTCCAAGGCGGCTTTCAGCTGCTTATTTTCGCAGTTTTGAGTGAGGCCTTTCATCGATCTTAATAGTGGTACACCCGCTTTGGTTAGGCTGTATAACTGTCGACAAAACAGAACCAACACCTCTAACGGTACACTCGGAAAGAACAGACTCGATACATCCATATCTAAGACTGAACCACCACTTTTGCCCAGTTTGATAGAGGTTGGAATGATCCCTTTACTCATCAAGCTTTCAGCAGCAAGATCTTCGTTATTCGCGTCTAATTGCCCACTTACTTGACTACCATCAGAGCTGCGACCTACATAACGATACGTTGGCATATCATTCTACCCCTACAGATAAATTGGGTCAGTGGCACCGGACGCATCACCTTCGCCAAGATGCATTATCTCATCAAGACTCACGACACCTTGCAGAGCCAATTCCATCGCAGAAGCCAATAACGGTTTATAGTTTTCAGACTGTCTCGCCTTTTGAGCAAAACCTACCGCATCATTAGCTCTCAGTGCATCCATCATGTTTTGCTCTAGCTCCAACATTTCAAATACACCAATTCGCCCGCGGTAACCGGTTAAGTTACAGTTCTGGCAACCACGGCCTTTCATAAACGGCACACCTACTTGGTTAGGGAAACGGACGCTCAGCCATTGCTTGCGAGGTTCATCTAACTCATCCTCAACCTTACAATCTGTACACACTTTACGAACTAATCGCTGTGCGACTACTGCTCGAACAGCGCTCGCGACCAAGTAACCCGGAGCACCCATATCCATCATACGCAACGCGCTGTCTACCGCATCATTGGTATGTAACGTACTTAATACTAAGTGGCCGGTCAGTGCAGCTCTCAAGCCTATCTCAACGGTTTCGTGGTCACGCATCTCACCGATAAGAATAATATCGGGATCCTGACGTAGAAAGGTTCTCAAGATAGTAGAGAAATCGAGATTGATCTTAGGGTTTACCTGAACTTGATTCACACGAGGTAGGCGGTATTCCACCGGGTCTTCCGCAGTAATGATCTTTTTACCCGGTTCGTTTAATTCACTTAACGCGCCGTATAAGGTTGTTGTTTTACCTGAGCCGGTTGGGCCGGTAACCAAAATCATGCCATGTGGACGGCGCAATTGTTGACGCAGACGAACCAACAGATCACTCGGTATGCCCGACTCTTCTAGTTTACGTAGGCCCGCTGATTGGTTAAGAAGACGCATAACCACTGATTCACCGTGCTGTACCGGCATGGTCGACATACGAATATCAACCGACTGACCTTTAGCTCGGATATTAAATCGGCCGTCTTGAGGAAGACGTTTCTCTGAAATATCGAGGTTTGCCATCAGCTTCAAGCGCAGTACAAGTGCTGAAGCAATATTCACTTCATTCAGCAATGTTTCATGCAGCACACCATCAATACGCTGACGAAGACGCAATACGTTTGAATCTGGCTCGATATGGATATCCGAAGCACCAACCTGAATAGCATCTTCAAATAGTGAGTTGATCAGCTTAACGACGGTAACTTCATCACTGTCTTCTTCAGCGATATCGAAATCAAAAGCATCATTAACTTGGTGTTCAGCGTGAAGTTGCTCAGCAAACGAGGCAATCTCTTTGGTTCTTCGATAATAGCGATCGAAGCCATCAACCAATTGCCTTTCTTGAGCAACAACGAATTCAAGCGCGTAATCGCCGAGCTGACCAAGCAAAGACTCTTGGGCAAACAGATCCGCAGGGTCACTCATTGCAACACGCAAAGTGTCACCTTGGCGTCCAATAACCAATGCACGAAGGCGACGAGCATGTACTTCGGGTAAAAGCTGTACTGCTCCAACATCGACAACGGCTCGGCTTAAATCAATAAGAGGAATCGCTAACTGCTGCGACAAAAAGCTCAGCATTTGCTGTTCTGACAAGAAGCCAAGCTCAATTAGCGCATCACCCAGCTTACGCCCAGTACTTTTCTGAGCGGCCAGTGCTTGTTCAACTTGAGCCTCAGTGATAATGCCTTCTTCGACAAGCAAATCACCAAGTCTTTTTCTTAATCTAATTTGCATCGCCGCTCTCCTCTAAAGCATTGAGTATTTTTAACCGGTCACGCACAAAGCTTTGTGATTGAGATGAGATACCGACTCTAGTCAACGCACCTTGATATGATTGTTTTGCTGCAGCGAAGTCTAACTGGCGTTCTTGCTGAATCGCTAAGCCCAACCACCAGCGAGCATTATCTGAATCGACCTCAACCAACTTTTGGTAACTTTCCAATGCCACTTCTTCTTGCTGACTCTTTTGACTCAAGGCCGCACGCATCGCCAAATAATTTTGGGTAGGGTTCGGTGGTAAATGTATTAACGGACTTAAAGCCGCTTCTGATTGATTCGCTTTTACCAGCAGTTTTGATAACCCTAAACGCAGTTTTTCACTGTTGATGTTGAGCTTAATTCCAGACTGATAAAGCTCATAGGCTTTGCGAGTATCGCCTTTACCAAAATAGAGAATCGCAAGTTTCTGACGGACATCTTCATTTCGTGGCGTGTAGCGTAGAGCTTCAGTGTAGCCCTTCAACGCACCAGTAAGATCGTTCGCATCAAGCGCTTTCTGAGCTCGACCTTGTGCATTCACAGATAGCTGTTCCGGAGTTAACTCAACCTGTTCGATCAACATTCCGCTATTTTCTGAATCACCAGAGGCTACAGGCTCATTAGAGATAGACGCAGGATCTTTTTTGGCCACACTAGCAACGTAAACTGGTTGGGGGATGTCAGTCCTAATCGTTTTAGGCGTGCTTAGAGGTTTAGCCGGTGTTTGTTGTTTTGTCGCTTTTGGGGCAGACATAACAACTGATTCGGAAACACTAGGCTTAGATTGAGCGCTTTTTGCCATCGCAGTGTTTTCTGTTGAAAGGATCGCAGAGTCTAGTGTCACCAATTTCTTAGTTGGCGATGAGATAGGTTGAGCAACTTCCTGAATGCCATTTGAATCATCAACGACAGAGACTTGAACCTGTAAATCTCGAGTTGAGATTGACTGCTCAACAATAGACTGATCAATCACAGGGCCTTGCGATATCGCCCAGCCGCCCATCGCTAAACTCAAAGTAAAACCCGCAACAACCCAAACTAGGGGGGAACGCGTTTTTACTTTAGGTACGACTGCCGCTTCAATCGAAGTCGCTGATTTTTTCTTTGCCAATTCAGACAAGGCGTTGTTAATGACGCTCATAATTAATTCCAACCCCACAGTATTGGCGTTTTAAATTTAGGCTTACACACATCGTACGTTTCATGCATAGCTGAAAAAAGATGTTGGTTGTCGATACTTTTCTTATCTTCACTGAACGAAAGCAATAGAGCCTTATGGCAAAGTTGGTTTATCAATCTAGGGATACCTAACGACGAACGACAGATCGCCTTTTTTTGATTCAAGCTGAATAACTCAGGGCTACCACCAGATTTAGCGATTCGATTATCAATATAAGCCACCGTTTCATCGAGATTCAGCGGTCTCAGTGTCGAACTAAATGTGATTCTTTGGCGAAACTGCCTTAGGTGGTACGCCTCTAATCGAGCATCCAATTCTGGCTGACCTAATAAGACAATCTGCAGCAGTTTTTTATCTTCCGTTTCAAGGTTACCAAACAACCTTAATGTTTCGAGCGCTTCATCCGATAGAGCCTGAGCTTCATCAAGAATAGCCACCACTCTTAAACCAGAATTGTGCAATTCAATGAGCTTATGCTGAATGTTATCAACCAAGGTTGCTTCATTATCGACAGCTAAACCAAGCTCTGTTGCAACCGCCTGGCGCAAGTCTGCCCCTGATAACACAGGGTTTGGTAAATAGATCAGAGCTGTACAGTCATGTAGGTGATTGACCAACATCCGGCAAACCATGGTTTTTCCAGTGCCTACCTCTCCGGTCACCTTAATCACGCCCTCGCCCATTTCCAACGCCGAGATTACCGTCTGAATCGCTTCGAAATGAGGCGCTAAACCATAGAAGAAATCGGTATTCGGCGTTAAGGTAAATGGCAGTTGTTCAAAACCAAAGTGAGCTTGATACATACGACGACCTAGCTTAGTGAGACACTGCCACTCTATATTGAGAAAGTAAGCAATTACTCTTCATCAGGGAACCACTGCTGAAGAAGATCACGTGAACGCTCCAACTCATTTTGCCAAGTATTCACACCCACGATCGTTGGCTTAAGTAAGATCACGAGCTCAGTTTTTTGCGTTAACTGATTGGTATTACGGAACAAATGACCTAAGGCTGGAATATCACCGAGGAATGGAACTTTAGAGGTCACATCACTGGTGTTGGATTTCATCAAACCACCAATAACAACCACATCGCCATCTCGAGCTCGAATCACTGAGTCAGACTCACGAATAGAGCTTTTCGCCAAAGGAAGCTGCACCACACCCGTTGTAGAACCAAGGTTGAGCTCTTTCACTTCTTCCTCGACCTCAATAACGGCTGGGTGAACATGTAAGAATACGCTACCTTTATCATCTATCTGAGGGGTCACATCTAAGGAGATACCCGAAAAGAACGGAGTTAACTCAACCTCAGGTGCGACGTTCGCGTTGTCACCACTGCCTACCGCGCTAGATAAATCCGTCACGTAGTATTCGTCAGTACCCACTTTGATAACCGCTTTCTGGTTGTTTGCCGCCGTGACTCGTGGGCTTGATAGAACGTTCAGGTCACCTTGAGTATCCATAAAGCTCAATACCGCTTCAAAACTGCCATCTGAGATCGTTACGTTGGTTTGCCCGCCTAACAAAGAGCTGATCGCATCTAATGGAGGCAAAGTTCCACCAGGTCGATCAATTACCACACCGCCGCTGCCAATCGACTTAGATAAATTAGACCAGCTAATACCTTGTTGGTAACCATCACTCAAGGTTACTTCCATGATTTTGGCTTCTAGGATAACTTGACGCTGCAGGCGTTTTTGAGAAATACCTAAGAACTCTCGAACCTCACGAATTTCGTCAGGGTAAGCACGCACTGTAATCACACTCGCTTGCGGGGTCACGACAACGCTTTGCCCATCGCCCGAGCCAATTAAGTGAGCAACCGCCGCTTCAAGCTGTGGCCAAAAATCACTTTCAGAGGTCGTTTCAATCTCTGTACCACCATTCGATGTCGAGTTTGATGAATTAGAAGAGTTAGATGAATTTGACGAGTTTGAGTTCGAGTTTGAAGAGCTCGATGAATTCGAATCTGAGTTAGAGATCGTACCGGTGGTGATCGTCGTTAGTGAGCGACCAGAACGCTTAACTTGTAAGTAATCGACAGGGATCGTTACGGTGCGAAGACCGGCAGGATAAACTTGAATCACTTTGCCACGCTTTTCAATATCGTAGCCATACATATCTTGAGCAACAGCCAGTACCTCATCTAACGTCACGTCCGTTAGATTAAGCGTAAGGTTTCCAGACACACTTGGGTGAATAGCCGCACTATATTCCGTACCTTTCACTAAGCTGGCAAAAAAAGTTCTCGCTTCAACGCCTTTTGCCTGAATACGAAAACGCTTAACCGTTTCCATCCCCGGAGACATCGAGTCAGAATTAAGCTGAGGCATAAGGTCATCTTGAACCGACGAAGGCAGCTCATGAAGCGCTCTGCTATTGGCTTCATTAATTGATTCGTTTAAAGACTCTTTAATCTCAACAGGATCTCTATGCCCCATCGAACAGCCGACTAAAGATGACACTAGGATTGCTACTACAAGTTTACGCATGTCTTCACTCTAACCTTAATTATTCTTAACATCTAAAGAGAACATCTCTAATTTCCACTGCTTAGAGCTTCTCTGCAGAGTGACGTATTCTGGATCTATGTTCTTAACTCGGTACCCTCTGATCGTTTCCCCTTGTCCGAGAATCTGACCATTCATAATCGCATAGCAAGGCGTATCTCCCTTACACACGATGCTTTCTAAAGAAGGCAAGCGATAACGAGTTGGTGCTTTCTTAGCAGGCGCCGTTTTCTGTTGAGGTGAAAGCCAGCCTAATGGCGCCGTGGGATCTTGCTCAGCCCACACAAAAGAGCTACTAAATAGCAAGGACAACAAAAGAGTTCTAACCACCGATAAACTCCTGTCTAGTACCTAATGTGTAAACCTCGAACACCAGTCGAGCTTTAGGATATTCTTCTACTGAGTATTCAAATGTGCGCCAGTAGTAACTCACAGGTAGAGACTCAAGTGCTTGAAGGTAAGCTGAGATATCAAAGTAACTGCCGGTTAGCTCCATTCTTACAGGGTGAAGAAAGTAGCCTGAATATTCGCTGGTCTCTTTATTGTTCGAAATCGCTTCTGGTTTTAATGACTCTAGCGATTCAAGCTTTAGTCCATTACCGGCGTTAAGAACGCTCTCCAGTAACTGCGACATTTGAGAAGGTGTGATTAATCCATCAACAATCTGAGAAAGCTGAAGAGAGAGATCTTGGCTCTCCACCAGCAGCTTTTTGTACTCTCGATTAATTTCTTTGTCTGGGTCTTTGTTTAACTGAGCTTGCAGAACAAGTAACTCACCTTGCTGCCTTTGATTCGATTGAGTCAGGCTGCTCGCCTTGGCATTTTTAGCTTGTAGATCGAGATACGCAGGCTCAACCAATAAGGTGAACAACAACATCGATAGGCCAACAAAACCACACACAAAAAGTAGCCATTTTTCTCTTTGACTTAATGCAAGAAACTTATCGCTCAGCTGGTTCCACTGCTGCATTATTTACTCTCCCGACGAGTACTTAGCTCAAACGTCACCACATCCTGATCATTACGGCCAATTTTTAGTTTTTCAAAAGTGCGTCCGACTAAATTAAGCTCACTTTTAAACTGACCAATCCAGTTCGGAACGACATTTGCGTTACGAGCCAAGCCACTAAGATCTAAAGTATCGTGGGTCATGTAGATGTGCGAAAGAGAAATGTCATTTCGGCCTAATTTAGCTAAGGAATTCATGACGCCAGAATACCCGACTTGTTGGGATTCGTCGTATTGTCCAACAGCCTTCAAAGCCTCTTTTTTAGCCTCAGTCTCACGTTTGAGACGCGCAACCGCCGCGACTTTCTCTGGAGACGGTTTATGCTGAGTTAACTTACTATTCAATTGGTTAACTTGCTTGTTAAGTTGATTCGAGTCTTGTTGCAGGGCTGTTAGCTCTTTATCTAGATTAGAAACTTGATACTGCATTGCGAAGTAACCACCAAGCATCAAAACACAAACTACTCCCCAGCTCGCAACAACATTGGTCAGCGTAAAATATTCTTTTTTAGGCTTAAGGTGTTCAGGGTAAAGATTGACCTTAAACGTATCTTTTTCAGCTGCAAGTTTAAGCAACAAACTCTCTGAATTATCACGCTCACCTTCAACCAACAGTGAAACTGTCGAGCTCAATGTACTGTTTAAGGCACTTTGTAACTCTGCTTCATCTTCTTCGTCACAACAGATTTTAAGCTGGTGAAGCTGGGTGCCTTTAATTTGAGAAGAAAGGTAATCAATCGAGCGTTGAAGCTCTAAAGCGAGGCCATCTAACTGCAGAGCACTTGACGCAACACCCGTTAAAGGTGGCACAACACTGCGGATGGTTCTTTGAAAACAAACGGTATTTTCGACAAACGCACCCAATTTAAAGTGTGAATTGACGCTACGTTGTAAAAGAATGAAATTAGACAGTTCGCCTGCACTGTAACCCCAGATTTCATCTTCAGGAGCAACACCTATTAATTCAACCTGAGCCGAATTAGTGATATTCAAAAGCTTGTCCAACAGCTTTTTAGGCAGGACATATACT
Organism: Vibrio sp. 10N.222.55.C6; assembly: GCF_041473395.1. Taxonomy (NCBI): domain Bacteria; kingdom Pseudomonadati; phylum Pseudomonadota; class Gammaproteobacteria; order Vibrionales; family Vibrionaceae; genus Vibrio; species Vibrio sp. 10N.222.55.C6. The sequence continues at coordinate 19,065 of NZ_JBFRSD010000028.1, read as the reverse complement.
TGCAGCTTGTTCGACGTTGGTAACGCGACCGCACTCGCAGTAATTTCCGTGACTCTTTCTGAAACAAGATCTTTGAGTAAAAAAGGCAGTGCTACCGACCATTCACTCTCTGGAATGTCCGGTTTATCAATTTGGTAGGTTTGGTAGTAGTTAGCACAGACAATCAGTTGGACGCTATTACTGGTAAACGCCTCACTGCTAAGCGATTTTTTTAGCGCACTCTCCCAGTCCCCATTAACCACGGGAATGCTGGCTACTTGAGGATCTTGTTCTGTCGATGAAATATAAATGGCGTCATTGCCCAGCAAGACAACTTGCGAGCTACCTTTATTATTCGTTGGCTTTATTTTGTCTAAAATCGCTTTAAAATTCATTCTTAACTACTACTCTTACGCCATCGATTTCTTCGTCCAACTTTGACAACAGATTCCGCTTTCGCGGCCTTTTCTGCTTGATTAGGCAAAGGGATAATTTGTTGTTCTTCGTCGAAATATCTTCCTTGATAGCCGTTAATGCCTAACTCTATCAAGGTATTCTTTTCCTGTTTTGTCTCGACTCCAACGGCAATAACTTGAGTTGGAGAATCACCACACGCCCCAATTAAGCTGCGAACAAACAGTTGGTTCTCATGCCTTTGATCGATTTTCTTTATTAGGCTTCGATGAAGCTTAATATAACTAACCTTCAAATCCTTTATATAGTGAGTGCTAACAATCGTTCGCCCCGCTTGACCAACCACAACTTTACACCCTAAACCTCGCAGCATCTTTGCCACCGGTCTCATATAATCAAGATGAGCAATCAAGTGTCCTTCCGGAAACTCAAAAGCAAGCTGAGAGCGGTGCTGAGCAGAGAGTTGTAACAACTCACTCCTAAACCACTTAAAATGCTGTTTATTAGCAAATGGGGTAACATTCAGATTCACTGAATAATTGATAGATTGAGTTGATTCTTTAAGCGAACGCAACAAAACCTTCAAAACAGATTGATCCATTTGAGCTTGATAACCCACTTGCTCTACCGCAGGCATAAATCGAGACGATTTCAATAAACCTTTGTCAGGATCCTGAATTCTAGTAAATATTTCTCTATGCAATTCATTAACTTGACCAGGTTCCGGCATAAGATAACACCGCTGAGCAAAGATTACTAAATTTTCAGGAAGCAGCGCTTTATCAAGTAATGTTCTCCAACGAACACTGCCTCTATCAAGCTCATTCTTATTCTCTTTCGGGTAACGGCTCCAGTTATTAATACGCTCTAACTGAGCACTCTTTAGTGCCGTTTCCGTTTCATCCATGATCTGGCTATGACGCTCACCTTCGGTATACATGGTCACACCAATATGACACCAGTTATCCGACTCTAAAGGCTCTGGCGGAGTTAGCTTATCTAACTGCCTTAAACACTGAGCAGCCAAGGTCGCAATATCTTTTGCGCCCTGATGAGGGATAAATACAGCAAAGTCCGCTTCGTAATAGCGAGAAAAAATGACATCGGGATAGCGTTGAACGATATTCGACAGTACTTCACCGACTTCAATAATAAAGCCGTCTGTGGTTTGCTTATCGTTAGCATCACTAACTTGCTCCCATTCGTCGATACGTATCAGTAACACACCGCCTCGAGCACCACTTTCATGCAGTGCCGATTCCAGCTTATTATCGAATAAAACTCGGTTTGCCGTTCCCGTGAGTTTATCTAGGAAAGTATGGGTACGAATAAAGGTATCAAAGCGACTTCGTTCTTGACGAGCATCTTGTAGCTCTTCAATCAATACATCTAAGGCTTCGCTTGCGGTATAAGGCCACTCTCGCTCATCTCCCTTTGCATGAGCTTCAACCTGACCGGCCAAGATCATTCTTCCTCGCTCTTCCAAGATTTCAGAACCCATGAGTTGTTCTTTCAACCAACGAACACCGCGAGCAAGACAGAACAGAACCAATGCGACAGCCAAAGTAATTGACCACATCGCTTCCATTGAGTAGTTGTAGCCAATATAAGGAGGAAGTGCTTTAAATTCGATTCGGTAGCCTTCATTACGCTCTAAAATGAAGCTTTTCTCATAAAGACGATTGGGATCAATTTGTGGGGAGGTATCTTTGAAACGATAAACGATGCCGGTCTTGTTCGAGAGTTTCATCTCAACAATATTGCTCGCCTGCAACATCTTAGGCATCCAACGCTGCATTGAATACGCGGCGTCAGGGTCTTCCATCTCTTTATCTACAACGTCGACAATGCCAACCAAATAATGGTCTAAATATTCCTGTCCAATACGCTTAAAGGAAAGTGTGCCACCAATAAAAAGAATGAACATCGCGCTGATCACTATCACGGTGACAAATGCGACCAATCGAGTGCTCAATTTTAGTGTCGGGGTATATCTCATGAATAACGAAATCCTTTTCAACTCACATTATACCGTATTGCTACTTATACTATAAATTGACGTTGTAAATAAAGCGTTAAGAATTGTAGGTAACAAAAAGCCGCGATGAACGCGGCTTTTTCCAATTTAATACTGTCTTTATAATATATTAAAAACAGGGATTAAAATGGGATGTCATCATCAAAATCCATTGGCGGCTCATTATATTGAGGTTGAGCCTGCTGAGGAGCTTGTTGAGGTGCTTTTGGCTGCTGTTGAGCGGGAGCACTGTATTGTTGTTGCTGTTGTTGTGGCTGCTGTGGCTGACCCCAACCACCTTGCTGTTGGTTGTTACCCATGCCACCTTGAGCAGGAGCACCACCTTGAGCACGGCCGCCAAGCATTTGCATTACACCATTGAAGCCTTGAACAACCACTTCAGTTGTGTAGCGATCTTGACCACTTTGATCTTGCCATTTACGTGTTTGAAGTTGACCTTCAATGTAAACTTGAGAACCTTTACGTAGGTACTCACCAGCAACTTCCGCAAGCTTGCCAAACAGAGCAACACGGTGCCATTCTGTTTTTTCACGCTGCTCGCCAGTTGCTTTATCACGCCATGACTCTGACGTTGCAATGGTAATGTTCGCTACTGCGCCGCCATTTGGCATGTAACGAATTTCAGGGTCATTACCTAGGTTACCCACTAATATAACTTTGTTAACTCCACGGCTAGCCATGATTTGCTCCGTCTAAATTCATAGTCTCAGAAAATTTTAGCGCACAAGAATAGCATGCTTTTCTGCAGTGATAAATCGCATTCCTATTCTCTCCTCACTACAAAGAATAAAAACGTAACAAATCATGATATTCAGAGCGATGTTGCTTTTTTCTCCACTTACAAACCACTCATTTACTTTGATAATTGATATTCAACGCAAGTCACTATCAAGGCGCTAGAGAAGCTAAAGCCTGCATGACAACGTGGAATCTAATCCCACTCAAACAGGACGTTTCAATGAGAAAATCAAGATACGCTCGCACTTTACACTTTCTGTGCATCGACCCAAACGATACCTATCTACATGTAAAAGAGATAGAAAAGCATTTATCTATTGTTCTCTACAAAATGACACCCGACGAATTAATGCTAGTTGATAGAAAGCGGAGTAACCGGATCTTGCTCGTCGATTACAGAGAGGTACCACAACTACTGATTATTTGTCCTAACCTGACTGTTATGTGGAAAAATCACGAAATCATTTTATTCAATGTCCCCCAGCAACTTCCAACCTCAGAGCTTCTTACCTATGGGGTACTAAAAGGACTCTTTTACAACACTGAACAAAAGGACAAGATTGCTCGTGGTCTTCAAGAAGTCATTGATGGCGATAACTGGCTGCCAAGGAAGGTAACCAATCAACTGTTGTTTTATTATCGCAATATGGTCAATACCAACACCACACCGACCAATGTTGATTTAACCATTCGTGAGATCCAGGTGATTCGCTGTCTTCAATCCGGGTCTTCAAACACACAAATCGCCGATGACTTGTTTATTAGTGAGTTCACGGTTAAATCTCACCTCTATCAAATATTCCGTAAGCTTGCGGTAAAAAATAGAGTTCAAGCGATAGCATGGGCAAACCAGAACCTGCTTGCATAATCGACCCACCTCTTAGTCTGACGATAATTTTGAGGGAAGCTCTAGTAAACCATGGCTATTGTTGCTGAATTTTCGACATAACTTATGCTAGAGTTGCCCTCAGAAATATCAACCACTCAGGTTGAATCAATAATTATTATAGATAAAGGGTCTTATCATGATCAAAAAGTGCCTTTTCCCGGCAGCTGGCTACGGTACACGTTTTTTACCTGCAACCAAGTCAATGCCTAAAGAAATGATGCCTGTAGTAAACAAACCTCTGATTGAATACGGTGTTGAAGAAGCTATCGAAGCTGGTATGGACGGTATGTGTATTGTTACCGGTCGTGGTAAGCATTCTCTGATGGATCACTTCGATAAAAACTACGAACTCGAACATCAGATCAGCGGCACGAATAAAGAAGACTTGTTGATCAATATCCGTGAAACAATTGAAGCGGCAAACTTCACTTACATTCGCCAACGTGAAATGAAAGGTCTAGGTCATGCTATCTTGACTGGCCGCGAGCTTGTGGGTGATGAACCGTTTGCAGTCGTGCTTGCTGATGACCTTTGTGTGAACGAACAACAAGGTGTGTTGGCTCAAATGGTTGCACTGTACAAACAGTTCCGTTGTTCAATCGTTGCTGTTCAAGAGGTGCCAGAAAACGAAACGCACAAATACGGTGTTATCTCTGGTGAAATGATTAAAGATGATCTTTTCCGTGTTGACGACATGGTTGAGAAGCCAGAACCAGGTACTGCACCAAGTAATCTAGCGATCATTGGCCGTTACATTCTGACTCCAGACATCTTTGAACTTATCGAGCAGACTGAACCAGGTAAAGGTGGCGAAATCCAGATTACCGATGCATTGTTAAAACAAGCCAAAGCAGGCTGTGTATTAGCATACAAATTTAAAGGCCAACGCTTTGACTGCGGTAGTGTAGAAGGCTATATCGAAGCAACAAATTACTGCTTTGAAAATCTATACAAAAAAGACCAGCAACAAATCGAACTAGGTAAGCACTCAACAACAAAAGAAGCTTAATCGCTAGTTTTGGCATACTAACTAATGATACGTAGCGATGAGTTAGTCGCGTAATAAATGATTTAAAGGGTGACTCGAAAGCGTCACCCTTTTTTTGTTTACTGTTTTTTTATCCAGTAAAACTTTGCACAAATCTCACTCTATGTAATACTTTAGCCACTTAAAATTACATGGTCTATTGAGATGGATAAAATAGAAATTAGAGGCGCTCGTACGCATAACCTCAAAGACGTCAACCTAACCATTCCACGTGACAAACTGACTGTCATCACCGGATTATCGGGTTCAGGAAAGTCGTCACTTGCGTTTGACACACTCTACGCAGAAGGTCAGCGTCGTTATGTTGAATCTCTGTCTGCTTACGCTCGTCAATTTCTATCTCTTATGGAAAAGCCTGATGTCGACCATATTGAAGGTCTGTCTCCAGCTATCTCAATAGAACAAAAATCGACTTCACATAACCCTCGCTCAACCGTCGGTACCATTACCGAAGTCTATGATTACCTCAGATTATTGTATGCGCGAGTAGGCGAACCTCGCTGTCCAGACCACAACATCCCTCTAGCAGCACAAACCATCAGTCAAATGGTCGATAAGGTCTTAGAACTGCCTGAAGGCTCAAAGATGATGTTGATGGCACCGATTGTCAAAGAGCGCAAAGGTGAGCATGTTAAAACACTGGAAAACTTAGCTGCGCAAGGCTTTATCCGAGCCCGAATTGATGGTGAAACCTGTGATCTATCCGATCCACCAGCCTTAGAACTTCATAAAAAGCACACCATTGAGGTCGTCGTTGATCGATTTAAAGTACGTCCCGATCTACAGCAACGTTTGGCTGAATCGTTCGAGACCACATTAGAGCTATCTGGCGGCATCGCTGTCGTCGGTTGGATGGACGAAACGGATCAAGAAGAGATCGTATTCTCTGCTAACTTCGCTTGTCCTAAATGTGGTTACAGCATGCAAGAGCTTGAGCCTCGCCTGTTCTCATTTAATAACCCGGCAGGAGCATGTGGTACGTGTGATGGTCTTGGTGTTCAACAGTATTTTGATCCAAGCCGAGTGATTTTAGATGAGAACCTAAGCATTGCTGAAGGTGCGATAAAAGGTTGGGATCAAAAGAACTACTACTATTTCCAAATGCTAACGTCGCTGTCAGAACATTATGGTTTTGATCTGTATGCGCCATTTAATTCTCTACCGAAAAAGACTCAAGAGATCATTCTAAAAGGATCAGGTCGTACTGAAGTGGAATTCAAGTACATCAATGACCGAGGTGATATTCGGGTTAAGCGTCATCCATTTGAGGGCATTTTAAATACCTTGGAGCGCCGTTACCGTGATACTGAATCGAGCGCAGTGCGTGAAGATCTTGCTAAATACATCTCAACCAAATCGTGCTCTAGCTGTGATGGCACTCGCCTGAGATTAGAAGCTCGTAATGTTTTCATTGGTGATACAACACTTCCGGAAATCGTTGAACTTAGCATTGCTGACGCACTACAATTTTTCCAAGAATTGAAGCTAGACGGTCAACGTGGGCAGATCGCAGATAAAGTGATGAAAGAGATCAATGATCGTCTGCATTTCTTAGTCAACGTTGGTTTGAACTACCTTAACCTATCACGCAGTGCTGAAACGCTGTCTGGTGGTGAGGCGCAACGTATTCGTTTGGCGAGCCAAATCGGTGCCGGTTTAGTTGGCGTTATGTATGTACTTGATGAGCCATCAATTGGTCTCCACCAGCGCGATAATGAACGTCTATTGCAAACCTTAATTCACCTGAGAGACTTAGGTAATACGGTACTTGTTGTGGAACATGACGAAGATGCAATTCGTTGTGCTGACCATGTTATCGATATCGGTCCAGGAGCAGGGGTGCACGGTGGTCACGTGGTGGCAGAAGGTACCATGCAAGACATCATCGAAAACCCGAACTCTTTGACAGGCCAATACCTGAGCGGTGCTAAAGAAATTGCAGTGCCTGAAAAGAGAACGCCTATCGACAAGAAAAAGGTCGTCGAGATCGTTGGCGCAACGGGGAACAACCTAAAGAATGTGACCGCGACAATTCCTGTTGGCTTGTTCAGTTGTATTACGGGCGTATCAGGTTCGGGTAAATCAACGCTTATCAACGATACCTTCTTTAAAGTCGCCCACACTCAATTAAACGGTGCCACGACTGCAGTTCCAGCAAAGCACAAAAAGATTAAAGGGTTAGAACATTTTGATAAGGTAATCGACATAGATCAAAGCCCTATCGGTCGTACACCAAGATCAAACCCTGCGACCTACACAGGGATTTTCACCCCTATTCGTGAACTATTCGCGGGCACTCAGGAATCACGTTCTCGTGGTTACAAGCCAGGTCGATTCAGCTTTAACGTTCGTGGTGGTCGTTGTGAGGCTTGTCAGGGAGACGGCGTAATCAAGGTAGAGATGCACTTCTTACCCGATGTGTATGTGCCTTGTGATGTGTGTAAAGGTAAGCGCTATAACCGTGAGACTCTAGAGGTCCGCTACAAAGGTAAAACCATTGACGAAGTTCTAGAGATGACTGTGGAAGATGCTCGTGAATACTTCAACCCGGTACCTGTTATCGCTCGTAAACTGCAAACTTTAATGGACGTTGGCCTCTCTTACATTCGCTTAGGGCAAGCAGCTACAACCTTATCTGGTGGTGAAGCTCAGCGTGTTAAATTAGCGCGTGAACTGTCTAAACGAGACACGGGAAAAACCTTATACATTCTCGATGAGCCAACAACAGGCCTTCATTTCCACGATATCCAGCAGCTACTGACGGTATTACATAGACTGCGTGATCACGGTAATACAGTTGTCGTGATTGAGCACAACCTAGATGTCGTTAAAACAGCAGACTGGATCCTAGATCTTGGCCCAGAAGGTGGGCAAGGTGGTGGTGAGATTGTTGCAGAGGGTACACCTGAAGATGTGGCGTTAGTCGAAGGTTCACACACTGCTCGCTTCCTTAAGCCTATGTTAAATTTGAAGTAGGTGTAAAATAGCGCCCTGCGGGCAGACAGAAAAATGTTAAAGTAACAGAGCTTGTTTCAGAAGGAACAAGCTCTGTTTTTATAAGGTTAGGGATTTATGGCAACAATACACACTAGCGGTACTCAGCTAGAAAATCAGGTCACTCAGCTACCACTCAACAAAGCATTTCTGGCTTCTTTAGCTGTTGTATTCTTGTTAGCTATGCATTTTTTTATGCCGAATCCTGGTGGTTCGGGCCTTGCTCTATCCTTTAACCCTACCACTTGGCTAGCGCTAAGCTTCACGCTAGCGATTGGCTTTTACCAACTCGCGACCAATCGAGTACTCAAGTATTCCAAATTAACAATTGGCTTGTTGATTAGCTGCATCATACTCACGCTACCCATTTTATACAGCAATGCTGCACCTCAAGGAGCGTCAGGACGCTTGCTTGGATTGTGGGCGGGCTTTGCCTTATTTGCGGTGCTGCAGCAATTTAAGTTCAGCAATAAACACAAGCAACGTATGTTGTGGTTCATTGTACTTGCTGTTGTTATACAAGCACTATTTGGCTATGTGCAATATTTCTTATTAGAACCTGGCAACCTATTTGGCTACAACACTGCTGCAAACCGACCATATGGGATATTTCAACAACCGAATGTAATGGCAAGCTTTCTTGCTACTGGTTTTGTGCTGTCCGCTTACCTTTTAGCAAGGCAGCCGGCTAAATATAACCATAAGATCAGCGAATCATTCCTACTGTATTTAACTCCAACCTTAACCGTGCCCTTGCTGATCATCATTGCATCACGTACCGGATGGTTGGCCGCTGTCATTGGGTTTATCTGCATTCTGCCCTATCTATACAAGTTCTCGACCAAGAAACGCTTCTACGGATGGTGCGCATCAGTGCTCGTCGGTGTCGTCGTCGCTTTTTCGGTGATCAGCCTAAGTGCGACTGATAGCCTCGCTAGCAAGAAAGCGAACCTAGAAAGCCCGCGCGCTTATACGTTCCCGCAAGCTTTAGATATGATGATCGAAAAGCCATTTACAGGTTATGGTTACGGGAAATTTGAGTCTGAATACACGCTATATACAGCTCGCCAACATCAACTCAACTCGAACTATCATCCAGGTCTTCCTTCAATGGATCACCCGCACAATGAGTTCCTGTTTTGGGGAGTTGAAGGGGGGATTGTACCAATCATCGGAATCTTGATTGCTGCAATATTGGTGATGTCACGCATAACAAGTTCAGCAAAGGGAACACGTCTAGCCCTGCTCGCGTTATTTATCCCAACCCTTTTGCACTCTCAACTTGAGTATCCTTTTTACCACTCGGCGATTCACTGGATAACATTCATTATATTGATTTACTGGGTAGATCAGCGCTCTTCCCGACATTATCAACAATCGTTCAGTATCATCAGCAAGACCCTATTTAGAGTGTTGAGCTTAGTGCTCCCTATTTTGGTCAGTTTTTATATGTTGAGCGCCCTGCACACCAACTATGTACTGACTAAGTTTGAACTGTCTAAGCCGAAAAATCCGGACATTCTTAAGCAGGTAACGAACCCAGTAGTGTGGAAAGATCGCTACGATTGGGATATATACAGCACTTACCTTAATATCGGCCTCTACAAAGCCGACCCGAGCCTTATACAGCCTTACATCGATTGGTCACTGGAGATCATAAAGAGTAAACCAAGACCGGCTTTCTACAGCAATCTGATTCTGGCGTATCAAGGCCTAGGAGAAGAAAGTAAAGCAGAGCAAATTCGTAGCGAAGCGAACTTTTTATTCCCTAACAGAGACTTTTCAAAGGTTCAGTATAAGAAAGTGTCACAAGCAGAAGATAACGTTTCGTCTGCAGAATAATGTTAAGAATTCGCAACGCAAGCTTCACTTAGTAGGCAGTAGGAGCTTGGGGTAGATACAAAAAAGCGCACGATCTCTCGTGCGCTTTTCTTTTTAATTTCAGTTCATGCAGCTACTTCAAAACATCTTTTAGCGCTTTTAGGCACAACGCGACATTCTCTTTACGAGCACCGTAACCCATTAGGCCGATACGCCATGCCTTACCAGCCAAAGAGCCAAGCCCAGCACCGATTTCAAGATTATATTCTTCTAAAAGCTGCGTTCTGATCTTAGCCTCATCAATTCCTTCTGGGAAATAAAGTGCATTAAGCTGCGGCAGGCGGCTCTCTTCATCAACCACAAACTTTAACCCTAGAGCTTCTACGCCTTCTTTAAGCTCTTGGTGCATCGCATGATGACGAGACCACGCATTATCTAAGCCTTCATTTTTCAACAAAACCAGCGACTCATGCAGAGCATAAAGGCTGTTCACGGGTGCGGTATGGTGGTAGCTACGCTTACCTTCTCCACTCCAGTAACCTAATACTAAACTTTGATCCAAAAACCAGCTTTGCACTGGTGCTTTACGGGCTTTCATTTTATCAACCGCACGCTGAGAGAAAGTCACTGGAGATAGCCCTGGCACACAAGACAGACACTTTTGGCTGCCAGAATAAACCGCATCAAGCTGCCACTCATCAACCAGCAATGGCACACCACCTAATGATGTCACTGCATCAACAATCGTTAACGCATCAAACTGACGAGCGACAGCAGAGATAGCTTGAGCATCAGATAACGCTCCGGTTGATGTCTCTGCATGCACAAATGCAACAGCAACGGCATCGGGGTTTTCTGCCAATGCTTGTTCTACCTTTTCAACTGAAACGGGCTTGCCCCATTCGTCATCAACAAGGATGGCTTCGCCACCACAACGCACCACGTTTTCTCGCATACGCTCACCGAAGACACCGTTACGACAAACAATCACCTTTTCACCAGGCTCAATCAAGTTAACAAAACAGGTCTCCATACCCGCACTGCCCGGTGCAGAAACGGCAATCGTAAATTCGTTTTCAGTCTGAAAAGCGTATTTAAGAAGCTGTTTAAGCTCGTCCATCATCGCAATAAACAGCGGATCTAAGTGACCTATGGTTGGACGACTCAAAGCCTGTAACACTTGAGGTGAGATATCTGAAGGACCAGGTCCCATTAACGTTCGGTGTGGTGGATAAAAGCTATCGATAGCAGTAGTGAGTGGTAAATTAGACATGTACATCCCTTACGTTAATGTTGTGAACAATCCACCCTAAAGCAAATTGATTACCTCAGCAATTAGCCATAAGTATTGAGGTCAAACCACTGTCACATAATTGTTAAAATTATTTTTCAATTATCTCAAGTTACGGATTGACATTGTTACCACAAAAACGTTCAATGAAACGGCTATCTAGCAGAAGAGGAGCACTGCCCAGGCAGATGTTTTGTGGAACCGCATTTCCAATACAAAACATTTATGGGGAGCAGTGCCGAGATAATAAAAGGATGCAGGACCTTTATTATCGGTTGAGCGGGCTGAATCCCTTCAACTGTCGCCATTTCTATATGGTGAAGAGCTTCTGAGGTTACTATTCTAATAATTCCTCTCTTTTTGCTCTAAAACTCTCTTCGAAAAACATCGGACGTTGGATTACCCAACCGTAATTTTATTTTAGGAAGTCGTGGGAGATATATCGTGAGTGCATCTAATGTAGCTGGTTCTTTTAATGTCGCTAAGTTTGGTGGAACAAGTGTTGCCAACTTTGAAGCAATGAGCCGTTGTGCTGCCATTATTGAAAACAACTCAAACACGAAACTGGTCGTGAGTAGTGCATGCTCTGGTGTCACTAACTTGCTGGTTGAACTAGCAAATGGTGTTCAAGATAAAGCACGTCGTCAGGAACTAATGGCGCAATTAGCGGACATTCACAACGCAATTCTTGACCAACTCGCAGATCCAATCAGCATCGAAAAAGAAGTCCACAGCATTCTTGATGACATTGCGAGCGCTGCAGAGGCCGCATCATTCCAAACAAGTACTAAACTGACGGATCACCTTGTCGCATGTGGCGAGTTGATGTCGACACACATCTTGGCTCAGATCATCTCTGAACGAGGCACTCCTGCTGTTCGCTTTGATATCAGAGATGTGATGCGTACTAATGATGATTTTGGTAAAGCCGAACCTCAACTAGAAGATATTGCCGCTCTAGCGCAAGAGAAACTGATTCCACTTTGCCAACAACAAGTTGTCGTTACCCAAGGTTTTATCGGCGCTGATAGCGAAGGTAACACCACGACTTTAGGCCGCGGTGGCAGTGATTACTCAGCAGCACTGATTGCCGAATCTGTACAGGCGATTGGTCTAGAAATCTGGACGGATGTTCCGGGTATCTACACCACTGACCCTCGTATTGCACCTAAAGCTTCTCCTATCCCAGAGATCAGCTTTAGTGAAGCATCGGAAATGGCAAACTTTGGTGCAAAGATACTGCACCCTTCAACTCTAGTACCTGCATTGCGCCACCAAATCCCGGTATTTGTCGGCTCTTCTAAAGCACCAGAGTTAGGTGGAACTTGGATTCGCCAAGAAGTTGAAAGCTCACCATTATTCAGAGCACTTGCTCTTCGTTGCAACCAAACGATGGTTACGCTTCGCAGTGCAAACATGTTCCATGCTTACGGCTTTTTGGCGAAGGTATTCGAGATCCTTGCTAAACATAAGATCTCAGTCGATCTCATCACGACTTCAGAGATCAGTGTCTCACTGACTCTCGATCAAACAGACACATCAGGTGGTGCTCCTGAGTTACCAGAAGCTGCTCGACTGGAGCTTGAAGAGTTGTGTTCTGTAGATATTGAACACGACCTATGCCTTGTTGCGCTTATTGGCAACAACATGAGTGAAAATAAAGGCTATGCAAAGCAGGTGTTTGGCACTCTGGAAGATTTCAATCTACGTATGATTTGTTACGGAGCAAGCCCACACAACTTGTGCTTCTTGCTAGATGCATCTGTTTCTAAGTTGGCGATCCAAAAACTTCACCAAGAGTTATTTGAATAAGGCGATGGTTAATTAATTGGTTTTAATTAACCAAACCCCAGATACAAAAAGGGTTGCTCTTGAGCAACCCTTTCTCTTTTTTACTTTACGAACCAAAGCTCGTCATAGATTCAAACTAGTTAATGTTTGGACCTAACCACTTCTCAGCTTCCAACATATCCCAGCCCTTACGATCAGCATAGCTTTCTACTTGATCCTGTTGAATCTGTGCAATCGCAAAATATCGCGAATCAGGATGAGAGAAGTACATACCCGACACTGAGGCACCTGGCCACATCGCGTAGCTTGTCGTTAATGACATATCGATTGCCTTTTCAACGTCCATCAGCTCCCACAACGTACCTTTCTCTGTATGCTCAGGGCAAGCAGGGTAACCTGGAGCTGGACGAATACCTTGGTATTTCTCTCGAATCAAATCGTCGTTAGACAAATTCTCATCTGGCGAGTAACCCCAAATATCCTTTCTCACTTCTTTATGCAGATATTCCGCGAACGCCTCAGCCAATCGGTCAGCAACCGCCTGAATCATAATCGCGTTGTAGTCATCGCCTTTCGCTTTGTATTCATCAGCCAGCTCTCGCTCACCAATACCACCCGTAACCGCAAAGCCACCAATCCAATCCGCTTTACCGCTTTCTTTTGGCGCAATGTAATCAGACAAACAGTAGTTAAAGCCTTTTGGTTTCTCTGTTTGTTGACGAAGATTGTGTAGAACTTTTAGAACTTCGGTACGAGATTCATCGGTATACACCTCAATATCATCACCAACACTGTTCGCTGGGAACATGGCACACATACCACGCGCTTCAAGCAGCTTCTCTTTCTCTACGCGATCCAGTAAATCATTAGCATCTTTGAATAAACGTTTTGCCTCTCCACCCACTTCTTCATGATCAAGGATTGCAGGGTATTTACCAACCAATGACCATGTCATAAAGAATGGAGTCCAATCGATGTACTGACGCAAAGTTGCCACATCAAAATCATTGAAGATGTGAACTCCCGGCTTAGCGGGTGCCGGTGGCGTATACGCATCCCAATCGATAGCAACTTTATTGGCACGAGCTCTTTCAAGCGTGACAGGCTTGGTACGAGGCTTCTTACGATTGTGCTGATCTCGAACGCGATCGTAATCGATATCCAGCTTCTCAACGAAAGCGGGTTTCAATTCATCAGAAAGTAGTGAAGTACAAACACCCACTGCACGCGAGGCATTATTTACGTATACAACAGGTTCTGAATAATTCTGCTCAATCTTAACTGCTGTGTGAGCTTTAGATGTGGTTGCGCCGCCAATCAGAAGAGGCAGCTTGAAACCCTGTCTCTCCATTTCTTTAGCAACATGTACCATTTCATCAAGAGACGGTGTAATCAGCCCAGACAGGCCAATAATGTCGACATTCTCTTCTTTCGCTACCTTGAGAATCTTCTCGCAAGAAACCATCACACCTAAGTCGATAATTTCGTAGTTATTACACTGTAAAACCACACCAACGATATTTTTACCGATATCGTGAACGTCACCTTTAACGGTCGCTAACAAAATCTTACCGTTAGTTGCGCCCACTTCTTTGGATGCATTAATGAATGGTTCTAAATGGGCAACCGCCTGTTTCATCACACGCGCAGACTTTACAACCTGTGGTAAGAACATCTTACCTTCACCAAACAGGTCACCAACAACGTTCATTCCGTCCATTAGAGGACCTTCAATCACTTCAATAGGACGAGAGGCATTAACACGAGCTTCTTCGGTATCTTCAACAATAAAGTCGGTGATACCTTTTACCAAAGAGTGCTCCAAACGCTTCTCTACAGGCCAAGTTCGCCACTCTAATGCAGATTTATCTTCAACCTTACCAACAGCACGCTCTAGGTATTCGGTCGCCATATCCAGCAATCTTTCAGTCGAATCATCACGACGGTTTAGTACCACATCTTCAACAGCATCACGCAGATCTTCTGGAACATTATCGTAAATTTCCAACTGACCAGCGTTTACAATGCCCATATCCATACCGTTTTTAAAACAGTGATATAGGAATACCGCGTGAATAGCCTCACGGACGTAGTTATTACCACGGAATGAGAATGAAACATTCGACACACCGCCAGAGATCATCGCATGCGGGAGATCGCGTTTGATGTCTCCTACTGCTTCAATGAAATCAACCGCATAGTTATTATGCTCATCGATACCAGTAGCCACTGCGAAAATATTCGGGTCAAAAATAATATCTTCTGGTGGGAAACCGACTTCATCAACAAGAATGTTGTAGGCATTGGTACAGATTTCGACTTTACGCTCTCGAGTATCAGCCTGCCCGACTTCATCAAACGCCATCACGATGACAGCAGCACCATAACGACGAACTAATTTGGCTTGCTCAACAAACTTCTCTTTGCCTTCTTTTAGAGAGATTGAGTTAACGATGCCTTTGCCTTGAATACACTTTAGGCCAGCTTCGATAACTTCCCACTTAGAAGAATCGACCATAACAGGTACTTTCGAGATTTCAGGTTCTGAAGCACATAGATTCAGGAATTTAACCATACACGCCTCGGCGTCTAGCATCCCTTCATCCATGTTGATATCGATAATTTGAGCACCATTCTCGACTTGCTCTCGAGCTACACTCAAGGCTTCGTCGTAGAGCTCTTCTTTGATAAGGCGCTTAAAGCGTGCAGAGCCGGTAACATTGGTCCGCTCACCTACATTCACGAACAAAGATTCTTTAGCTATCGTCAGTGGCTCTAGTCCCGAAAGACGACAAGAAACTGGTAAGTCTGGCAATTGACGCGGCGTTACACCTTCAACGGCCTCAGCCATTTGACGGATATGCTCTGGAGTAGTACCACAACACCCACCAATTAGGTTCAAGAAGCCACTTTCAGCCCACTCTTTAACATGTTCAGCCATATCCTCAGGAGAAAGGTCATACTCGCCAAATGCATTAGGCAAACCCGCATTAGGGTGAGCAGAAACATTGCACTCTGAGATACGAGACATCTCACCGACATACTCACGCAGTTCATCAGGGCCCAATGCACAGTTCAATCCAAATGAGATTGGTTTTACATGACGAAGGGCGTTGTAGAATGCTTCTGTCGTCTGTCCTGAAAGGGTACGACCTGAAGCGTCAGTGATGGTACCGGAAATCATCACTGGCAGACTGATACCTACTTCTTCGAAAACAGATTCAACCGCAAAAGCACACGCTTTCGCGTTTAACGTATCAAAGATAGTTTCAATAAGAATTAAATCTGAACCGCCCTTAATGAGCGCGCGAGTCGATTCAGAATAAGCTTCAACCAGTTCGTCAAAGCTAACATTACGGTAACCTGGATCGTTTACATCAGGCGAGATAGAACAAGTTCGGTTGGTAGGGCCTAATACACCCGCGACGAAGCGAGGTTTATCTGGGGTCTTTGCAGTCCATTCATCAGCTGCTTCACGAGCAAGCTTGGCAGCAGCAAAGTTAATCTCTTCACTAAGGCTTTCCATATCATAGTCGGCCATAGCGATGGTTGTAGCGTTAAAGGTATTGGTTTCGAGGATGTCAGCCCCAGCTTCCAAATACTCCATATGGATATCTTTGATAAGCTTAGGCTGTGTAAGAACTAAAAGGTCATTGTTGCCCTTCAAGTCACTGTGCCAATCAGCAAAGCGTTCACCACGATAGTCTTGCTCTTCCAATTTATAATCCTGAATCATGGTGCCCATGCCACCATCAATCAGTAAAATTCGTTGCTTCAACAGAGCGTCAATCTTTTGCCTTACATTACTTCCCACGGTACAACCTCATTCCTTTAATTATCCCTCCATCCTATCACACATTAAAAAGGAGTCTAGACGTCTAAAAAAGGAAATTGATTACTGAGTCATGACAAAAAAATGTTTGCTATTTGAGCATGAGACAACGAAAATTCATATTCATACTTTGTTACATGTTGGAATCCCAATGTCGGTCTATTACACCTTATGCTTCTTGTCCGCTGCAGCCATGCTTATTGCTTTCGTGAATACAAAAATTGGTAAAATGCAGACAACCATCGCCATTACAGCTGGCTCAATGATGTTATCTCTATTAATTATCATTGCGGGACAAAACAATTGGTTCCAATTGGCAGACATTGCCTCAGAAACCGTTGCCAGTATCAATTTTGAAGATTTCCTTCTAAAAGGGATATTAGGATTCTTACTATTTGCAGGCGGTTTGGGAATCAAATTACCAAACCTAAAAGACCAGAAATGGGAAATAACAGTACTCGCGTTAGGTGCTACGCTGTTTTCAACATTCTTTATCGGTTTTGTGCTGTACGGGTTTTGCCAGTTCATCGGTATTCAATTTGATCTGATTTACTGCCTACTCTTTGGCTCGCTAATCTCTCCAACCGATCCCATCGCCGTGCTAGCAATAGTAAAGAAACTCGACGCTCCCAGAAGAATCTCTACTCAAATCGAGGGAGAATCTCTATTCAACGATGGTTTTGGCTTAGTTATCTTCGTAACCCTATTTACTATCGCATTCGGCACAGAAGCGCCAACCGTCGGTAGTGTGACCATGCTATTCGTTCAAGAGGCGATTGGCGGCATTGTCTATGGTTTTGTTTTAGGTCTTGTATTCCACTACCTAATCAGCAATACCGATGACCACTCGATGGAGTTGCTATTAACCATCGGCATCCCAACTGCTGGTTATGCGTTTGCTGAAGTTCTACATGTATCAGGCCCATTAGCGATGGTGGTCTCAGGTATCATGATTGGTAACTGGACTCGCTTTATCGGATTCTCAAAAGAGAGTGAAGATCACTTAGATCATTTCTGGGAATTGATAGATGAATTCTTAAACGGCGTATTATTCCTACTAATTGGTATGTCGATGCTGTTATTCAAATTCCACCAAGAAGATTGGATCTTAATGGCTTTCGCAGTCCCTCTAGTATTGAGTGCACGTTACTTGAGTGTTTTCTTGTCTTACATCGGATTTAAACGCTTTAGAACTTACAACCCGTGGTCGATTAAGATTCTAACTTGGGGTGGTTTACGCGGTGGCTTAGCACTAGCCATGGCACTTTCAATCCCTTCAGGTATCTGGGTAATTGAAGACAAAGCAATCGATGTCAAAGAGATAATCCTTGTCATGACATACGCCGTTGTTGTGTTCTCTATTCTAGTTCAAGGCTCAACAATCACTCCTATGATAGAGAAAGCAAAACAAGCAGAGAAAGAGCTAGATTAACATCTAAATAGATCAACCAAGGCCGCCTACTTTAGGTGGCCTTTTTTATACCTAATGAAAGTCAAACTCGCCAATTCCCTCACTGAAGTTATAGTTGAAAGGTATGCGTGGAACATAGAGATTATATCGATATTTGATACCGCGAGTATTTGAGTAGTCGAAAGCCTTGTTGTGGGTATCCAGAACTCTTTAAGTAGGTTAAGTCATACAGAGAACTCGTTCTTGTGCGCACTCGCTAGTCTACCCAATAACCCACTCTCAAGTTATATAAGCTTCAATCGAAAGACTTCACCTTTCACCTGGAAACAAAAATAACGGGACTCAACGTCTCGCTAGAATAGCGTTAGTTATTAACAGGACTACGGAGCTAGATGAGTGGTGAACAGAAAGCTTTAGCTTTGAACTAAGTCATTAAATACAGCAAGGCTGCACTAAATCAGTGTTCGATAGAGATAGCTAAAGGAACACATGGTACTTCAAGTGATACTTGTAAAAATGACAGGAATAAAAAGCGCTAGCATTTCTGCCGAGACGTGCAGACTAGAGTCTTAAATATGGCAAGGCTGGAATGAGTAGGCACTCCGGAAATTCGAGCACGCAGGTGAGCTAGGAGCGCCTAGTTATCCCAACATTACTTCGTAGAAGCAGCAGATACAAAAAAGCCCCAGTATTTCTGCTGAGGCTTAGTATATGGAAAGGTTGGAGGTTTAGACTCCCAACACGCGCTGTTTTGGTAAGTAGGAGAATCCGCGGCTTTGCTAATGGCGTATATTATACAAATCCGGAAAATTAACTGAT